>NZ_CAXQGS010000116.1:0-7013 GCF_964223445.1 Cytobacillus sp. | reverse complement strand
AGATGACTGCTTCAGCATAAGAAGCTCGAAGGCGAACAAAAACCAGGAGCAAGAAAATCGCTCCCGGTCATTAAAAATGCAGGTTATATTTTCACAACTTCAATATAGGAAATATGGTGCCCTTCCTTGTCCTTAATAATAAATCTGAATCCTTCTTCTTCAATAAAGTCTCCTTGAATCACATCATACTTCTGCGTCATTATCCAGCCTCCGATTGTGTCTACATCATCATCAGATAATGAAGTTCCCAGGAGGTCATTTGCTTCTGAAATCAGCAGCTTTGCATCCAGGATATAATGATTTTCTCCGGACTTTTGAACAAGCGGAAGTTCATCGGCATCAAATTCGTCTCGAATTTCGCCTACAATTTCTTCGAGGATATCTTCAGCTGTGACCACTCCAGCTGTTCCGCCGTACTCATCAAGGAGAATTGCCATATGGGACCGCTCTTTTTGCATTCTTAGGAGCAAGTCGTGAATGGGAATGGTTTCAATCACCCTGATGACAGGTTTAATATATTGCCGTAAAGGGTGTTTGCCTTCACACTTTTTTCTAACGCAGTCTGTTAAGATTTCCTTTACATTAATAATCCCCAGAATATTATCTTTATCACCCGCCGTAACAGGATATCTGGTGTATCGCTCATTCAATATGAGATCCAGGGTTTCTGCCAATGATGAATCTTCCGGAAGGGTAACGATCTCGGTTCGAGGAACCATTATCTCTTTAGCAATTCTATTGTCAAACTCAAAAATTCGATCTACATACTGATATTCTGATGGATTGATTTCTCCGCTCTTTAAGCTTTCAGATAGGATAATCCGCAGCTCTTCCTCTGAATGGGCCATTTCACTTTCTGAAATAGGCTTCAGTCCAAATAACCCTGTGATAATTCTTGCTGAACCATTTAAAATCCAAATAAATGGATACATAATCCTGTAAAATACTATTAATGGTTTTGAAAAAGATAACGTTATTGCCTCTGCTTTTTGTATGGCAAAGGTTTTTGGCGCCAGTTCTCCAATAACCACATGAAGAAATGTCACAACAGAAAAAGCAATAACAAAAGAGAGGATATGAGTTATGGAAGCCTGTAAGTTAATGCTTTCAAATAGGGGATGGAGCAGCCTCTCAATAGTCGGTTCACCAAGCCAGCCGAGGCCCAGTGCTGTAATCGTAATCCCAAGCTGACAGGCAGATAAGTATTCATCCAGACTGCTTATAACTTGTTTTGCTGAACGGGCTTTAGCATTTCCCTCCATAATAAGCTGGTCAATACGTGAAGTCCGGACTTTAACAATGGCAAATTCAGATGCAACAAAAAAAGCAGTTAATGCAATTAAGAGAAATAATAAAAATAGGTTAAGGGTGATCATATAAAATCCTTACACGATATGTAAGGAGCCGGCACCTCCTTTATTATAAGTACTTTTCCCTTATTCATGAATTTTACAAATAAACCTGGAATAAAGGATTTCTTTAATAAGAAAGTACCCTTAATTAGGAGGAAGGTAACCAGTAAATAATAAAAAAGCCTGAAGGCAGGCTTTTTCGAAAGTGAAACGTATAAATTCTGAAGGTAGATAACTGTCTAGCTCCAGGCGCCATCGGCTTTTCTTTTCAATAATTCCATTCTCTTGCCAGAAGTCCATATACGGCAAGGTCGTGATATCGATTATAAAGGTACTCTCCATCCCGGATGATTCCTTCCTGACGAAAGCCGAGCCTCTCCGGTATCGCGCGGCTTTTTCCATTTCTGATCCCGCACCGTATTTCGATTCTGTTCAGTCTTAAATGAAAGAAAGCATGATTAATCATGGCTTGCACACTTCGTGTCATAATTCCGCTTCCCTCAAAATCCTTTGCAAGGTAATACCCAATGCTGGTTTGTCTGTTATTCCAGTCGATCTGGTGAAAACCAATAGAGCCTGCAAGTTTTCCCTGATAACGGATACCTGCATTAAAGCCGTTGTTATCTGCAAACTGTTTCAGCCATATTGGAATAATAGAGTGATATTGTACAGGTGAAGCCATATTATCTACCCATGGAAGCCATTCTCTTAAATGACTGCGGTTTGTGTCCACCAGGTTGAAAAGCTCTTCTGAATGATGCAGCTGGAACAATTGCAATTCTATATCTTCATCTGCTTTTAAGGAAAACATGGGGCAATCTCCTCCAATAATCAGTAAATATATTAATAATAATCTGAAATAAAATAAAAATATATATTTTTGGTTAAAATCATGAAAGCTTTTCAGCCAGTAATATAAAAAAGCTGCTCCTCAATTTGGAGTCAGCCTTTGCCTTTTGTCTGTTTTTCAGTTGGCAGGATTATGCTGAAAACGGTCCAATCCGACTCTGTATCACAGGTCAGTGTCCCTTGATGTTTTTCAATTATCTCTCTGCATACAAATAAACCCAGCCCTGTTCCAAGTGTTTTTGTTGTAACAAACGGTTCGAAAATGGAACTGACGAGATGCTCTGGAATTCTAGGCCCATTGTTAGCAATATCAAGCTTTATGTGTCCTTCTGGAGTCCATTTGCTTTTAATATGAATGACAGGGTCACTGCGGTACTGAGTAAGCACATCAATGGCATTGAAGATAATATTGATAAATACTTGACGGATTTCATCAGCATAGCCATTCAAATATATATCTTCGTTCATATCCTGTAGAATCTTAACCTTTCCATCCAGAATACTGGGGTATAAAAATATCAGGACTTCATCTATTAATTCATTTAGAGAGAAAGTGATTTTCTCTTTTCCAATCAGTTCCTTTTTTGAGAGAAGCAAAAATTGTGAAATTCTAAAATTCAGCTGCTCCAGTTCATTTGATATGATGTCCAAATATTTCATGGTGGGATTTTCGGACTTTAACAGCTGGATAAACCCCTGTACAGATGTAAGCGGATTTCTGAATTCATGAATAAAGCTGGAAGTCATCTGGCCGAGCAGCGTCAATCTATCTTTATGGGTCGAATCGATAAATTGTGTCTTTTCCTTTATGATCTGATCTTTTGCATCCGTGTATCTGGAAACAGCGTGGTATAAGAATTTATCGAAGCAATAACCGATTCGTTCGTACTGTCTTTGCAGTTCATGAAAATGTATTTCGGAACGATTCAATATATCGAGAACGATTGTTCTCCCCAAGTTGACATTATAAACAAAGTCTCCAATATTAATTTCTGCTTTCACTCGCTGCTCAGCCACAGAGTAGGCAAGTTTCTGAATATATTCTTCAAGTTCATCGCCGTCTTTTATCAAAAATTGAATAATTAATTGGAACATGGCGTTGCCATTATCTTTGATTTTATCCTTAAAAGGATCATCCTTATTAATGAGGATTTTTTCATTCCATTCACTTAAAAGGTCTTCTTTTTCCGTTAGCAGAAGTTCCAATATGGCATTATTTGTTTCAATCGTCATTTTACCCTCCACTTTTTCACATTAAAACAGTTATCCCATAGATTTCGATAGATTACGGCAAAATCCTCTGTTAATTTAATGGAAAATAACAGTAATTTTACCCTATGGATTATGGCCATACTTGTGACAAAAAGCACAGTCATTTTTTTGTGACAATTGGTATATTTAAATAACAAGGCAGTTTTTTATTTGTAAAATTGTCACTATTTCTTTTATAATATAGTAACAGGTGTAAATTTACACCAACAATGAAAAGGGAATGAAGCTGCATTGACTAGAGATGAAATTATACTGAAAGTTTCAGATAAGATCCGTCTTATCCGTACAGAAGCAGGATACACACAGGATAAGATGGCGGAAATTATTGGTGTTTCAAAGAAGACACTGGTTCAAATTGAGAAAGGGCGGGCAGAAGCAGGATGGTCGACTGTGGTGGCTGTATGTGCCTTATTCAGGGAAACGGAAACAGTCCGATTTCTGTTTGGAAACGAACCCCTTGAAGTTCTGGAGACTATTGCAAGAGAGGGAATCGATTATAGGAAGGAAAAGACTCTTGGCGGAAAGCTCTGGTGGCGGGAATTGAAGAGAAGCAACGGTTTGATCCTTCAGCAGAATATCATCAGCCAGCATTACAGGATTATTGATCAGGACCATTTTAGAATTTACAGCAGTTTTGATGAAGCATCTTCTAAAGAACGGTTTGAGGAGCTGGCTGCAGAGAATAAAGGCCTTCAGTAATAGGTGTATTCTATTAATTATAAGAAAGCAGCCGGCGGGCTGCTTTCCTGTTTTAGGGGATTTGCGGATTTTCCTTATCTTTAGCTATAAGCACTGGGCAAGGAGAATTTTTGGCAATTTTTGAACTGGTGCTCCCAAGGAACATCTTTTTAATTCCGCCTTTGCCTGAGCTCCCCACTATAATTAAATCGGCATTTTCGGCAGCTGCATATTCAGATATGCTGTCAGCGGGACTTCCTTCTATAACATCGAACTTTACATTAATGTTATACGGTTCAAGAATTTCCCTTGCATTAAAAAAAGTATTGTCAACACTATGTTTCACTCTTGCGTGAGTCGTTGCTGAGGATTCATCATGATATACCGGCAGGGGCGGTATTTGAATTCCTTCCAGCAGATAGCCATTTGTCCTTACAGGCTCTATTGCTTTCTCATTGCTTATGGGAACATTTTCAATTGTCTCCTCAAAGACTTGTGTAATCAGAAGCTGGGTTTCAGGATGCTGCTTAACCAATTCGATTGCCATATTTAAAGCCTGTCTGCTTCCATCTGTATCATCATAGCCAACTACAATTTTTTCAAAGAACATAATAGTTCACCCCTTCTTAAGGTAAGGAAACTTATTCGTCATATACCCTTTATTGCAAGAAGTCAATCATTGTAAATCAAAGGGTTCCTGAAAAATTTGTGCATACCCCCACAAAAAACGATATTGCTTCGTAGATTCTAGTATTAATAAAAATGAGGCAAGCTCATATGGAATGCTATGAAGCACCCGAGTTCCAAGCGTCTGCAAAAATTCCATCTTATCAAAAAGCATTCGGTCAACGATTGCTTTTTTTCATTGATGCCGCATTGGGAGTTTTGTCACCTTTTAATCTGGAAAGTAAATTCCGGGTAATAAAGACTAAAAATAAAATGTACAAAAGATGATAAATAATTTGAGTTTTTGGGTACATGTATATGTCTGGGAGAATTATAGTTTTTAGCTGGGAACAAAATACTATATGAAAACATATTCTTTGCAGGTATGCTGATATCGGTATAGTCTAGAGGCTGCCGTTAAACCAGCAAAATGATATTTCAGCAAGAGGTATTGGAGGAAATATGAGAAAGAGAACTTCAGTTATTAAAAAGTTTCAGTCAACTTGGAAAAAGCTGCACCTGACACAGGTATCCATATTGCTTGCATCTACATTAGTCTTGGCTTTCTTAAGCTTCGTTTATTTTTCATACAAGGATGCGGATATAAGTGCACTTGAAGCAGGGCTGGCACAATCTACAGTCATTTATGACGCTGATGGGGAAGTAGCCAGCAAGATCTCGGCAAATAAAAATGAAGGCATTTCAATTGATCAAATTCCTGATCATATGAAGAATGCGGTTATTGCCATTGAAGACCACCGTTTTTATGATCATGGAGGAATTGATTTAAAAGGTATAGGCAGAGCCTTTTATACAAATCTGAAGGCAGGCGGAATTGTTGAGGGGGGCAGTACGCTTACCCAGCAGCTGACTAAAAACGCCTTATTGTCTGCAGAGAAAACATATAAAAGGAAGCTGGAAGAATTTTTCCTTGCGCTTGAGATAGAAAAAGAATACAGCAAAGACGAAATTCTTCAGATGTATTTAAACCAGGTTTATTTTGGAGAAGGTGCCTGGGGCATAAAGCGTGCAGCGATGAAATACTATGCAAAGGATGTGGAGGATCTTTCAATTAGCGAAGCAGCACTGCTTGCTGGGCTGGTTAAAGCCCCTTCAGCGATCAATCCTTACCAAAATAAAGAGAAAGCAATTGAAAGAAGAAACCTCGTGCTTGATCGCATGAAGGAATACAGCTTTATTTCAGAAAAAGAATGGGAAAAAGCTAAAAATGAAAAGCTTGTTTTTGAAGACGGCGGGGGAGATCCTCTTAAAGGGAAATACCCTTACTATGTTGATGTTGTTCTTGAAGAAGCTATAAATAAGTATAATATTTCCCTTGATGATCTTCTTAGTAACGGTTATCAAATTTACACAGAGCTTGATCAGGATATGCAGGGCAGTGTAGAAGAAACGTATAAAAATGATCAATTATTCCCTAAAGGTACGGGAGATCAGCCGGTGCAAAGCGGAGCCATACTTCTGGATCCCCAGAATGGCGGAATCCGTGCCCTTGCAGGGGGAAGAGGCGAACATACCCTTCTGGGCCATAACCGTGCTGTTCACAAAGTTGGCCAGCCTGGATCAACAATGAAGCCGATTGTACCGTACACAGCGGCACTGGAATCGGGTTGGGAAATTAAGGATGAACTTAAGGATGAGAGAATGACATTTGGCAAAGATTATGAGCCAAATAACTATAATGGCCAGTTCCGGGGAAATGTGCCGATGTATGAAGCAGTCAAGGATTCTTTGAATGTTCCTGCAGTATGGCTTTTGGATGAGATTGGCGTGGAAAAAGGAGTGGATGCCGCGAAGAGATTTGGCATACCTGAAGCTGCCATCAATCAAAATCTGGCACTCGCCCTTGGGGGTACAAATGAAGGTGTTTCTCCTCTAACTATGGCTCAAGCATATGCTGTGTTTGCAAATGGCGGTGAAAGGCCGGAAGCCCACTCCATTACAAAAATAGTTGATAAAGATGGGGAGACAGTTGCAGAATGGAAAGGTGAAAACACAAGAGTCATATCAAAGGATGTTGCAGATAAAGTGACAACCATGCTTCTTGGGGTAGTTCAGCATGGTACAGGGAAGGCTGCCCAAATACCCGGCAGAGACGTTGCCGGGACGACAGGAAAGATCGGACGAGCGTCGTGTAGGGAAAGAGTGTCGACGAGCGTGTAGATCTCGGTGGTCGCC
>NZ_CAXQGS010000115.1:0-60733 GCF_964223445.1 Cytobacillus sp. | reverse complement strand
GTATGTATAAATAAAGCCTGGCTTTTCAGCCGGCAGGAGAGGGAATCAAGCTTGCACATTGCGAGAAAAAGTGGAAAAATACAAGCATACATAGTGAGGAGGAAAAGAAAATGCCATACGTAACCGTTAAAATGCTTGAAGGACGCACTGAAGAACAGAAAAAAGCGCTCGCTGAAAAAGTAACAGCTGCAGTAAGCGAAACGACTGGGGCACCTGAAGATAAAATTGTCGTATTTATCGAAGAAATGTCCAAAAATCACTATGCTGTCGGCGGAAAACGCTTAAGCGATCAGTAGAATTTCTTATTAAGGGCAGTTTTCCATACGGAAACTGCATTTTTTTTATGGATTTTTCTCATCCAGACGCTTTTTATGTGCGGATAAATTTTTTTATGTGCGGATAGCACCATTTTACTTGCAGATAAAAAAAATTATGTGCGGATAGCTCCGATTTATGTGCGGAAGACTTCCTTTCAGAAATTCAGCAAAAAAGAAAAGCCAGGCGTTAATGCAGCCCGGCTTTTTCTCTTAAGCTTTCAATATATTGATATGCCTGTTCCACTTCTTCATCCGTGTATCGCTGTTTGCTTTTTAGGGTAAAGACTTTTTCTTTCACTTCTTCTTTTGGGAGGTCGTTAAAATAAAGGACCGTTGAGACGAGTTCAAGGAATCTTGCATTCTGGCCGTTCATATCATGCAGGCAGTCCTGGAGGCTCGGCATGTCGACAGCGTTAATGTCCAAAAATTCCTTGCCTGTTTCAGTAAGTGTGTATCGATACTGATAGTAGCCGCCCTTTTTTTCCTTTACTTCGTTTAAGAATCCCATATTGCAGAGTTCTTCAACCCTTAATGTCAATTCTTCCGAATATGGTCCGTAAAAGTGAAATTGAAATCTTTCCTGAAAGGGAAATTCGATGTTTTTGGCGATATAAATCATTTTCTGCAGCTTTTTCCGTCCCACGATTTCATCAGAGACTGCAATGGCGTGCATTAGTTTGGCGTGATCCTTTAACAAAGCTCTTCATCTCCTACTCCGTTTTTTCCCGTATCTATAGAAAACCAATTATGTAGTCTTAATCGATTTCCAGCAGCGTTCTAATCTGTTTTTTAATGTTTGGCTTTTTGCTGTCGTCTGCAATAAAATCAGACGGATAGTACAGCTTATGATCAGTGCGTCGTTTCCCTGAAATGGCATCCACGATCTCCGATTCGCGGGAAAGCTCGCGGATATCCCCATTCTTCAGCAGCAAATGGATCGGCAGTCTTTCTTCTTCCTCGCCCGGACGGTAAAAATCATAAGGCAAATCAGATGAAGAATCGACGACCAGGTAATATTCCGGATCGATGCCTGCCTTTTTGAACAAAGCTGACAGCTCTGCCAGCTTCTTATACTCTTTCGCCGGGTCGAATTCCACATATTTATATAAATTCCGGTCCATAAATCGGCAGCAGAGATCTTTCAGTATTGGATCTTCTTCCTCCTGCCACATCTGAAAATAATAAAGAATAATAGCTTCATCGAGCTTTATATAATCTTCAAGAGTAATTTCACCATTGAATAAAGAATAAAAATGGATGGGATCATATTTAAACCTGTATTTCTGTTCATGCAAATCTTTCGCACGATGAAGGATTTTGGTCAGGATCACCTCGGCACTGCGTGTAACCGGGTGGAAATAAACCTGCCAATACATCTGGTACCGGCTCATAATGTAATCCTCAACAGCATGCATCCCGCTCTGCTTGATCACGACCTGGTCTTCCCGCGGCCTCATGACACGCAGGATCCGCTCCATGTCAAAGTGGCCATAGCTGACGCCGGTAAAATAAGCATCACGCTGCAGATAATCCATCCGGTCCGCATCAATCTGGCTGGAAATCAGGCTGACCACCAGCTTATTTTTAGAAGTTTTGGCAATCACATCTGCCACTTTTTGCGGAAAATCGGCACTTACCCTTGTGAGCACCTGATGAACCTCGGTATCGCCGAGAATGATCGCCCGAGTATAATGTTCATGATCAAGATCGAATACTTTTTCAAAGGAGTGTGAGAACGGGCCATGCCCCAAATCGTGGAGTAGTGCAGCGCATAAGGTCAGGATGCGGTCTTCGTCATCCCATTCCGGCCTGCCAAAAAAGACGTCATCGGAAATGCGCCGCACAATCTCGTAAACTCCGAGCGAGTGGTTAAAGCGGCTATGCTCAGCACCATGGAAGGTTAAATAAGTTGTTCCGAGCTGCTTTATTCTTCTAAGACGCTGAAACTCTTTGGTCCCGATTAAATCCCAGATCACTCTATCCCTGACGTGTATGTACCGATGAACGGGATCTTTAAATACTTTTTCCTCACTTAACTTTTCCGCTGAATATGCCATTCCGTACCCTCCGCTTTTCCTGTTTCCACACTTTCCGAACCTGTTGTTCCCAATTTCTGGCGTATACCTATTATATCCCGATTACGGTGTCAATTCATCATAAAATTCTCTGTTTTTCATGGCTCTTCGACAGAAACCGCGATACACCAATCATCTGCTCCAGAAATATTTTTCGACTTTTCTAAAAACAATTTTGCCTCCTAAGTCTATTTACCAATCAGAGCTCAATCATAAACTCAGGCAAAAAATAAAATCACCTCAGGACAGAAGTCAGGGTGATCTTTATTTTTTCAGCTTTTTATTAATTTTCTCCATCAATTCCTCTTCCGTCAGTGCGGCAAGGGGACGGTTATTGACGAAAGCAAATGTTTTTTTGCGGCCTGGCCCGCAATAGGACTGGCAGCCAACATCAATTTTTGCTTCAGGATCTATCTCTTTTAATCGAGGTATCAATGTCTTCAGATTTACAGCCTGACAATCGTCGCAAACACGAAATTCGTTTGCCATTTATTACAACCCTTTCTGCGGTCAATCTTTTATATTGTGCGCTCCCCGTTCCGGGAGCTTTATCCGCGCATTTCGCGCCTGGTCATCTTCTTCGTTAAAGCATGTCCGCTGCACGGCATTCCTATTCAGATTAAAAGGACTGCCCTGCCAACTGCTACAGGCTATTTTAAAACTTATCCAGCTCTATTGCAAGGTGTAATCATTAACTTGAGTGGTGAATCTTAGTAATCTCCACAAAACCGCCATACGTATCTAGCGAAAAATAAAATTTTAAAAAAATCTACTATCCTTTTAATCACCTTTGTATAAAATCTGCCAAGTATGTCCATCCTTTAACTAAGGCAACAGCAAAAAGAAATAATTTAGGGAGTTGAGGTTACATGAAAGTACGTCAGGACGCTTGGACAGATGAAAACGATTTATTGCTGGCAGAAACCGTTTTACGGCATGTGAGGGAAGGCAGCACTCAGTTAAACGCTTTTGAGGAAGTTGGAGACAAGCTGAACCGCACCTCTGCGGCATGCGGATTCCGCTGGAACGCTGTGGTAAGGCACCAGTATGAAAAAGCGCTTCAGTTAGCCAAGAAACAGCGCAAGCAGAGACAAAGAATGCTAGGAAAGGATCAGGGCGGCAAAAAGAAACTCTTATACTCTCCGCCAGTCCCAACTATGCAGGAGGTTGAAGCAGCGCCAATTCAGACAAATGCAATTGTACCGCCGTCACCGGCTGATTTTTACGAGGAGCGCACAGAGGATGAAGTGCACTCCCAAACAGAAACGGTCTCATCCTACACCTATTCAGAGCCGGTTTATACTCCGCCTGCACAGCTGGATATGGATACCGTTATCGCATACTTGCAAACATTGAATCATTCAGGCATTCAGCTTGATATACTAAAGAATGAGAATGAAAGATTGAAGCGCGAAAATGCAGATCTAAGAAGCCGGAATGAAGTGCTTGAGAGCAAAATCGGCGAATTGGAGCAGAATACGGTAACCATTCAGGAAGATTACGAGACACTGATGAAAATTATGAACAGAGCCCGCAATTTTGTTCTGTTTGATGAAGAAGAAAGGCCTGCATCCAAGTTTAAAATGGACCGCAACGGCAATTTGGAGAGAGTAGCGGAATAGAAAAGTGGAAGCGCCTTCCTCCCCAGGAGTTAAGACGCTGAAAATTCCAAAATAAAAAAGGTGTTCCCGGCAGCGGGAGCAGGAGAAAATGGCAGCAATTCCTTTCAAGGAGGGCCGCAGATCGATCATGACTGCGGCTCTTCTTTTATTTATTCGCTGCCAAGTACTTTCTCATTCCGTTCTATCACACGGCGATAATAGGCTTCAAATAGGCCCGCTTCCACATTTGTCAGCTGCCCTGCATAGAGGCGGCCCGCTTTCTTTTTCAATGATTGCAAAAAGCGGAGCATCACATCCTGAACCGTCAGCTCTGTCCCCAGCAATTCCGACAAGGATGCCATCACAGCCGGCTGAATTTCAGGGTACAGGAACTTCGTCTGTTCTTCTCTTTTAGCAAGAGAATAGAATTTGCCAATCAAATCTGCCCGCTCACTACCGCTGCCATCCACACACAGATAAATCTGAACTGCCACGCCATTGCGCAGCCGCCTTTGCGAAATGCCGGCAAACTTCTGTCCCCCGATACTTAGATCATAGCTTCCCGGGCAATAGGAGCCGACAATTTCACGCGCTTCTATTTCTATATGAAAATCGGAAAACATCTCCTGAATGAGCAGCCACATTGCATCATAGCCACGGTTTATATCAATCCCCTTTTCACTTTCGGGAAAAATCAGCGAAATATTAAGGACCCCTTGATCCAGGACAACGGCAAGGCCGCCGGAATTTCTAACGATCACTTCATATCCCTGGCTTTTTAGAAAATGGATTCCTTCACTCAGGAAAGGCAGCTTTGTATCCTGAATTCCAAGCACGATCGTATTATGGTGAACCCATGTCCTCGCGCTCGCAGGCGCTGCACCGGACCCGACAGAAGCACAAAGCGTATCATCCATCCCAAATGAATGCAGGGCATTTAAGTGGATTCCCGCAGCAGACTGGTCAATGACCCTCCATTCTTCCTGAATCAGCAAATCTTGTAGCGAATTCATCTTCATTTGATCCCCTTTTGCCGATATTTCCAGTAAATCGGCAGAATTTATCTATTTAGTATCCATTTAACGGCCAAAACTACAGCTTTATCGGCCAAAGGCCCATAACAGATACATTATAGCAAAAAAGCCAGTCGCAAGGGACCGGCTTCTAAGCTGCTGTATTATTGATGCAATGCTTGAGCAGCAGTAATTAAAGCAAGCTTGTATACGTCTTCCTCGTTGCAGCCGCGGGACAGGTCATTAACCGGACGGTTCAAGCCTTGAAGGATTGGTCCCACTGCTTCGAAGTTTCCTAGGCGCTGGGCGATTTTGTAGCCGATGTTTCCGGCTTCCAGGCTAGGGAAAACAAATACATTTGCATCTCCCTGGATTGGTGAATCGGGAGCTTTTTTCTCAGCTACAGATGGAACGAATGCCGCATCAAACTGGAATTCCCCATCGATGATCAATAGCGGATCGCGAACTTTAGCCGCTTCAAGTGCCGCCGAAACTTTTTCCGTTTCAGGAGACTTGGCAGAGCCCTTTGTTGAGAAGCTCAGCATGGCCACACGCGGTTCGATATCGAACATTCTGGCTGTCTTCGCGCTTTCAATAGCGATTTCTGCCAGGTCCTGGCTGTCAGGCGAGATGTTGATGGCACAATCGGCAAAAACATATTTCTCATCGTCACGGACCATGATGAATACACCGGATGTTTTGCGCACGCCTTCTTTTGTTTTAATGATTTGAAGAGCCGGGCGCACTGTGTCAGCTGTTGAATGGGCTGCACCGCTCACAAGGCCGTCTGCTTTGTTTGCGTAGACCAGCATGGTTCCAAAATAGTTTTCATCCAAAAGGATCCTGCGCGCATCTTCTTCTGTCGCTTTGCCTTTGCGTCTTTCAACAAATGAAGCCACAAGCTCATCCATCATTAAAAAGTTATTTGGGTCATAAATTTCTGCTGAATCCAGGCTGATATCCATGTCCTTTGCTTTCGCTTCAATTTCTGCAATGTTTCCAACAAGGATCGGAGTAACGATTTTTTCTGCAGCCAATCTGCCCGCAGCCGCTAAAATGCGCTCATCCTGTCCTTCTGGAAAAACGATTCTTAAATTCTGCCCTGTTACTTTTTCTTTCAATACTGTGAATAAATCACTCATGCTAATTCCTCCCACGGCGATAATTTTTCCGTTCAGTTTAATAGAAATTCTCCTATATACTCCCTTAGAATACTCTTCATCCTAATAATTTCAAGGAGTTCACATGCTGTTAGCGTTTACAACTAAAAAGTTTTTGTTTTCGGTAAATTTCCAATAATAAATATCCTTCTGATAGCCCATCTTCATACCTTTTTTAAGATATCCATAATGTCCGCTTTGTAAACGGGATTTTGCGGCGACAGGCACCTATAACCAGTTCGGCAAATTGGTATAGGTGCCTGTCACCCTGCCTGAATTCCAACATTTCAAGTTTTGTACACATGTTAATTGGAGAAACTATGTTATAGTAATGATGAGAATTTTAGTACATATTAGGAGTGATTATAATGAGTGAAGCAGCAGTAACGCTTGATGGCTGGTATTGTTTACATGACTTCCGCACAGTTGACTGGACAACTTGGAAAATGGCTCCCAGCGAAGAGCGTCAGGCAGCGATCCACGAATTTATGGCCCTAGTGGACAAGTGGAATACAACACAAAGCGGGAAAAACGGCAGCCATGCCCTTTATACAATTGTCGGCCAAAAAGCTGATTTTATGATGATGATCTTAAGGCCTACAATGGAAGAGTTAAATGAAATTGAAAACGAATTCAACAAAACCAAATTAGCTGAATTCACGATTCCGGCTCATTCATATGTTTCTGTTGTCGAGCTGAGCAACTACCTGCCGGCAGGAGAAGATCCATACCAGAATCCGCAGATCCTGGCTCGCCTTTACCCTGAGCTTCCAAAAGCGAAGCATGTCTGCTTCTATCCAATGGACAAGCGCCGCCAGGGCAATGACAACTGGTACATGCTGCCGATGGAAGACCGCCGCAATATGATGCGCAGCCATGGCATGATCGGTCGCCAGTATGCAGGAAAGGTAAAGCAGATCATCACAGGTTCAGTCGGTTTCGATGATTACGAATGGGGCGTAACCCTCTTCTCTGATGATGTTCTTCAATTTAAAAAGCTTGTTTATGAAATGCGCTTCGATGAAGTCAGTGCCCGCTACGGCGAATTCGGCTCTTTCTTCGTCGGAAACATCCTTGAAGAGGATAAAGTTGAAAAGTTCCTTCACGTTTAATCACCAAAACTCCCACTCTGCTGGGAGTTTTTCTTTTTTCACAGGTCATAAATAAACATGCCCCTTCATAGTAATGAAATAGTGAGTTTCTATTTTAAAATTCAACCCGCAGGACTTTCGACAGTCCATGGCAAAAATGCGGATAGAAATGGCTATTATAATTATTAGGAGGGAAAACATTGAGTCAATCAAATTATGGTCAATACCCTTTTTATGGTTACCAGCAGCAGCGTTACACGGACGGCACTCAAATGCCGCAAAACTTCCAGAGCCAGCCGCAGTTTCAGCCTGCTCAAACAGGCGGAACAGTTCCGGGTGCTAGCTCGGGCGGAATGTTTCCAGGTGCAGGTACAGGCGCCGGCGGCATGGGTGCACCTGCAGCTGCTCCTTCTATTCCAGGCATGCTCCCGCTTGAACAATCCTACATCGAAAATATTCTTCGCCTGAACAGAGGAAAACTCGCGACTGTTTATGCAACATTCGAAAACAATACGGAATGGAACGCTAAAATATTCAAAGGCATCATTGAAGCGGCCGGACGGGATCACTTAATTCTTAGCGACCCTCAAACAGGCCAACGTATCCTCCTTCCAATGATCTACTTAGACTATGTAACGTTTGATGAAGAAATAGAATATGAATATCCGTTTGGCGGAGGGCAAGGGATGTCGCAGTACTCTCCTAGATAATGAAAATGGAGCTTTGACACCCCGTCAAAGCTCCATTTCTATTATAGATATTTTACCGCCGCAATGATCAAGAGCACCCAAGCCGCAAGGAATGAGACTCCGCCAAGCGGGGTGATGGCACCCAGCACACTGATTTTTGTTAATGTTAAAACATATAAGCTTCCTGAGAAAAGGATTATGCCGATCAGCATCAGCCAGCCTGACCAGGATAATAAAGATGTCGCCGGCAATTTGCCAAGCAGGATGCCAATAATCAAAAGGCCTGTTGCGTGGAACATCTGGTAGGTTACACCTGTTTTCCATATCTCCAAATACTTCGGCTCCACTTTTCCCTCAAGCCCATGCGCCCCGAACGCACCTAATGCAACTGCTAAAAAAGCATTAATGGCTCCAATTATAATAAATAGCTTCATAGTCCCCTGCACCTCTTATCGTTTTATTAAAAATCGAATAATGAATCGCCGTTTGCCTCATCATCCATCTGCATTCTCTTTGGCTGCATCCCTGCTGTCTGAGCCGGTGGCGGTGTATTGTATGTATGGCTAATAGAAGCGGCAGCAGACACACTTCCGGTATCCGACTCTTCCAAAACAAGCTCGCATAATGACTTGATCGCCTGCACTCTTTCTCTTATTCTGGCGTCTGAAGAGCTGCTTTTCGCTTCCAGCAATTCCTTTTCCATCTTCCCTAAAAGCCTCTGAACAGAGATATTCATTCTCTACACCTCTTTCTGTAAGAAAAGCACAAGCACCTTGTGCCCGCAGCGACCCTCAGGGATCAGGCTGCTTCCGATGTACATTCCCGAAGTTCAAAAAAATGCTGCATTCTTTTTATAAAAAATGGCCTATGTTACCGGTCATATAAAGTTTATCAGTTTTTCTTTTCAAAACGCAAACAAAGGATGACCGGATGCCCGAAAAACTTCGAGAGAGGTCATCTGTCTGGTTTTAAGAAAAGCGGAAGCGCCTTGTCCACCCCTGACCCTCGAGGGGGTAGGCGCTGGAGCTAGACAGTTTAAACTGAAAAGCCCTGCATCCTTTTGGGTGGTTCCGGTCCCATGTAACATAGAAATATTTGCATTTAAAACAATCGATTTTCTGTGAACTCATTTATCTTTCCCTTCTCGAACAGAGCATATTTCGAGCACTTCTCTTATTCTCTTACACGAAACGGTATGTTTCACGTGAAACATGACGAATAGAATCAGAGATCATGAATCTTCCAGTCAATGGGCTCGTCCCCAAGCTCTTGTAATATCTCATTCGTCCTTGAAAATGGACTGCTGCCAAAGAACCCTTTCCTTGCCGAAAATGGACTTGGATGCGGCGATTTTATTATATAGTGTTTAGAAGCATCAACCAGAACTTCTTTTTCCTGAGCCGGTTTTCCCCATAAAATAAACACAACGGGCTTTTCCCTTTCATTCAGTTTTTGTATGACTGTGTCGGTGAAAATTTCCCACCCTTTCCCCTTATGCGCGTGCGCCTGCCCTTACCGGACGGTCAGAACCGTATTTAAGAGCAGCACTCCTGCTTGAGCCCATTTTAATAGATAGCCATTGTTTGGCACCTCGAAGCCCAGGTCATCCTGCATTTCCTTGAATATATTTTTCAGTGATGGTGGCAGCTTTACATCAGGCTGAACCGAAAAGCTTAATCCATGTGCCTGCCCGGGCCCATGATAAGGATCCTGCCCCAATATCACTGCCTTTACGTCTTTATGAGCTGTATATTGGAGAGCATTGAAAATATCCTCCTGCCTCGGATAAATGGTTTGCTCCTCATATTCTCTTTTTAAAAATTCACGAAGATGGAGATAATAGGGTTTCTCGAATTCCTCTGCCAAAATCTCCTGCCAGTCATTTCTTAAGACTCGCTTCATCTGCCAACACTCCCTCCTCTTATTTGAAAAGTCTATATGTACTCTTACTACCCATTGGTTATCATGGCATAATCTTTCATTTTTTGCATACATGTTTAAAAAATTTCAGAACGGATATGTATTAAATATAACGGCAGGACAGGCTGCCATTTAAATAAATCTGCAAATCTTTTAAGGAGGATGTTATATATGTATAAAGTTGAAGTTGTTGAAAATGGTGTACAGGCTACTGATACGATTGGACTGCTGCAAAGCCAGGGATTCAATAAGGAGAACATCTATATTTTCGCACATGACAAGGATCGTTCCGAGCACCTTTCTGACGCTACGGATACAGGTGAAGTAGGCATGAAAGAGCAGGGTTTATTCGATTCTGTCGGCAACGTATTCAAAAAGCGCGGAGATGAGCTTCGTTCAAAGTTTGAATCTGTTGGTTTAACGACAGTAGAAGCAGAACAATATGAAAAAGTTTTGGACGAAGGCAAGTTAGTTATTGTTGGTACAGACGAAGTGAAATAACTTGAAAAACGGAGGCGCCTTGCCCATCCCCGACACATCGAGGGGGTAGGCGCTGGAGCTAGACAGTATGAAAAAGCGATGAAGATTCTTCATCGCTTTTTTTGTGCCCTTAAAACATCAAGACCCATAACCCAATAAGCAATACAGGGTAAAGCACATACCACCAGACTCTGGTTACATTAACTTTTGACAGGATGAAAAAAACCAGTTCAGGCAGCACAATCAGACCTGCCTGAAGCCAGATGAACGTGCTGAAATGCTCCGGCGCTGTAATGCCGGCACCTGTCGCCCAGTCTCCACTATTGAATAAAAAGTAGAAAAAGTTCAGGAATGGGAGAATGATAGCGAAAAGAATCCGGCTTATATGCACGATTAAATCTGAAGGACGCTTTGTTTTATACATAGGGGTAACCGGAATGATAAAGCTGTAAAGGATCAAAACCAGCCCTATAAAATTGACCAGCAGCTGGTCAAACAAATACCCGAAAAAATACATGAATGTAATCATTGTTAACCTCTTCTGTCTTTTTGTCTTTATTTTACAAAAAAGGAAGGGGCATATATATAATGAAAAAGCACTAGTTTTCTAACCCATAATCCGCTGATAAATGGACTTCGCCTGAGCTAAATCCTTTGTGCCATGAATAAGGGCGCGTCCGTCTTTAAAGAGGACAAGGCGCTGCTCCTTCATTTCGACGGAAAGCAAATACGGATTGCCCTTCACCTGGAAGCCAAGTGCTTTCAGCTGCCGTGCGATTTCAGCGAATTCGATTTCCTGCTCCTTTGGCGGACGGATCTGAACAGTATCCCTTCCGCAGAGAACAGTGGATTTCATCATGTTTTCCGGCTGCAGATAAGGATACGTTCTTTCTGTTCCGCAAGATAAGCAGCCCTCATCTTTCGCTCTTGACACCTTCATGCTTGTGTATTGGTTTCGCCATAAATCAAAGCTGACCATAGCGGTACGCACGGCTTCCCAGTCCTCAGCCAGAATTTTCAGCGCTTCAGCTGCCTGATGGGCGACGACCATTTGCACAGCTGGGGCAATAATTCCTCCTGTATCACAGGTCATCCCCTGGATCGGAATCTTTTTCAATAAGCAATTCATGCATGGCGTTTTCCCGGGAATGATGGTCATGCTCATGCCAAAGCTGCCGACACAGGCTCCATAAATCCATGGAATATTAAATTTTTGAGAGATATCATTAATGGCCATCCTGGTTTCAAAGTTATCAGTCGAATCCAGAATCAGGTCCACCCCTTCCGCAAGCTCTTCCAGCTTTTCCGGAGTAGCGTCGCCAATAATTGAGCGGATTTCGACCTCACTATTAATCTGTTTTAGCCGTTTTTCTGCTGCTGCCGCTTTGGGCATTTTTTCTAAGGCGTCGCTTTCGGCAAAAAGCTGCTGGCGCTGCAGGTTGCTTTCCTCGACATAATCCCGGTCAATGATTGTCAGTTTGCCGGCACCTGAACGCGCCATTAATTCCGCATTTCCCGAGCCGAGAGCGCCGGCACCGACAATCACCACATGCTTGGAGCGGATTTTATCCTGACCCTCTTTTCCAATAGGCGGAAACAAAGTCTGGCGTGAATACCTTTCAGACAATGCGGCCCCTCCTCTCTTGAAGCTGCCATCATCCTCCGCTGACTGGAGGAATAAAGGCGATTGTATCTCCGTTCTGAATGACTTCATCATCTGAAGCAAATTCTTCATTCACAGCTGCCATGACTGAATCAAGCTTCAGCTCGTAATTTTCCTCAAGCATCTGTTTCAGCTCAGAGATTGTTTTGCCGCCGACATCCTTTGTCACAGACTCTTCTCCAACACGGTCCCGCAAATGGGCAAAAAACATAATTTTATTCATGTAAATCCTCCGCCTCCGGTTTTCCTTTTGGGTATGCCACTGTTTCCAGCTGGTTTCCGATCCATTCTTCGCCATCTTCCCAGTGTTCCTTTTTCCAGATCGGCACAATTTCTTTAATTCTTTCAATTGCATAGCGGTTTGCTTCATAAGCATCCGCACGGTGTGGAGTGGAAACTGCAATGACCACCGCTACATCGGTGATATCCAGTTTGCCTGTCCGGTGGGTAATTGCTACCTCTGCCCCATTCCAGCGCTCCTTTATCTCGTTTCCGATCTGCTCCAGTTTTTTCGCAGCCATTGATTCATACGCTTCATATATTAAGTAAAGTGTTTTTTTGCCATGTGTCAGCTCACGGACTGTTCCGATAAAGGTCGTAATCGCTCCCGCTTCCCGCTGCACCACTTTATCGATCACACTTTGGATATCGATCGGGTCTTTAGAAATCTCAAATTTCATGGAATCACCTCGTTTTATTTGATTTTGACATAGACAGAGCTGGAATGGAAATGAATGTATCCTTATTTTGAGGCATCTTCAGCCATTTTCAGTGCCAGCTGGTATTCCTCAGGACGGTTCATGTTAAAAAAATGAGCATTCTTATATAAAAATCCCATCTCTTTAAGCTGATCCTCCTTCAAGATTGCAGCATCTATATCCTGCAGGAATTGGCGGATCCGCAGCTTATTTTCCCCCAATGCCCGTTCTGCTGCATCTTTTGCATCCTTTCGGTATGCTGCAAAAAGCGGGTGAAGCTGCCCTTCAATTTCAGGTACGGATGCCTGATGCTGATTCAGCTGTTCAAGCAGAAGCCTGGCAAGCTCCCCGGATATGAATGGCATATCGCATGCCACAATTAAATTGTTTTGTGTCCCGGATTCAGACAGGCCGGCATGAATTCCTGCAAGAGGCCCCTTCTCTTTCCAGCGGTCGCTCACAAGGGGAAGGCCAAGAAACCGATAATCCTCCTGTTTATTGGCTACGATGATGATATGGGGCAATATAGATGACAGCTGATCGGCGATTCGTTCAATAACCCTTTTGCCGCCAATTTTCAGAAGGGCTTTATTCTCCCCCATCCGGCTTGAATGCCCTCCTGCCAAAATGATGCCTGTACTGCTCATTTTCCTCACCGTCTTTCGATGTAGCATATCGTTATCTATTTATTTTATCATCAATTCCGGCTTGTTTCTTTTATGAAGGCCTCTGGAGGTGGCAAAATTGTGACGTTGAGCAAATCAGAAATTCCATTATGTGCGGATAAATTTTTTTTACGTGCGAATAAGCTCGATTTATGTGCGCATAGCTATTTTTATGTGCGTTCAGGTAATATCGCGCTGTATTTTTGCCTGAAGGAGCGATTAACTTAATGCTATCTGCAGTCCGTTATAGTTTTTACCCTTTTCAATTATTGTTATAATTAGAAAAAGATATCCAGCAGCATTTCAAGGAGGAATTAAGCATATGACAATGAAAAAAGTTATGACCATTGCAGGTTCGGATACGAGCGGCGGCGCCGGCATCCAGGCTGATCTTAAGACATTCCAGGAGCTTGGCGTTTACGGGATGACTGCGCTGACTACAATTGTGACGATGGATCCGAAAAATAACTGGAGCCACAACGTTTTCCCGATTTCTACAGACATTCTGGAAACACAGATTGAAACGATTATTTCTACAGGAATCGATGCAATGAAAACAGGCATGCTGGGTTCTGAAGAAGTGATTAAAATTGCGGCAAAGACCATTAAAGAAAACAGCCTGGATCATGTTGTTATCGATCCTGTCATGGTATGCAAGGGTGAGGATGAGCCGATTCATCCTGAATTGAATGAAGCATTAAGAGATTTGCTTGTACCGCTTGCAACAGTAGTAACACCAAATTTATTTGAAGCATGGCAGCTGGCTAAAAAAGGTCCGATCAAGACTGTGGAGGACATGAAGGAAGCAGCTGTTAAAATTCATGAACTTGGTGCGAAGTATGTATTAATCAAGGGCGGAAGCAAGCTGCAGCATGAAAAAGCCGTTGACCTTCTATATGATGGACAAGAGTTCACTCTTTATGAAAGCGAATGCGTTGAAACGACTTACACTCATGGCGCAGGCTGCACCTACTCCTCTGCGATCACAGCAGAAATCGCGAAAGGCAAGCCTGTCAAAGAAGCGGTTCAGACTGCGAAGGAATTCATTACGGCTGCTATCAACCATGGCTTCAAATTAAATGAGTATGTTGGCCCTACGATGCCTGGCGCGTACCGCAAATATGGTGCAGGCCGTCTGGAATCAGAATAAGCATGATGGAACAGAGTCCGAATGGGGCTCTGTTTTTTCGAAATGGGCGGTTTCGCGTATAAAACGGGGATTTAGCGGATATATTGATTTTTTCGCGGTTATATTGATTTTCCCGCGGATAATATAAATTTTTCGCCGTTATATCTATTTGGCAGTCTTCATTGAGATTACTTTTTCGCTTTTCACTTCTTTTTTTAGTAAGATAAACATATAAATGCCGTCTCAGACGAAGATATGAAGATAAAACGGAAGGGGGACTATAGAGTGGAACCAGCAGTGATAGAACATGTGCAAAAAGAGATCGACCGCCTTGCCAATAAAGAGGTCTTTATTCATCTGGAAACAACGAATGGGGCGTATGCTTCCCATTTTGATGAAAGCTTCTTTTCTTCAGGCGCCTATATCCGCAATGCCAAATTGGTATATGAGCATGGAAAAATCACCGGAAAAGGCCCTTACCGGGTTGGATTGAAAATGAATTTTGGCTGGGTGTATGCTGAAGGAATTACCCACTTTGAAGTCGATGAACAAGACAGGCTCCTTTTAGCCGGCCACGATTTCAGCGGCAAGCTTGCAGTCGCCCTGCAAATTAGTGAAACACCTTTTGAATAAACAGGGCTCAGAGGACATCAAATGGAAAGGAGCACGACCATGATGGAAAAGGAAAGACATGTACTCGTCATCTTCCCACATCCGGACGATGAAGCATTTGGCGTTTCAGGAACGATTTCCTTACATATCGATAACGGCACACCTGTCACCTACGCATGCCTGACGCTCGGAGAAATGGGGCGCAATATGGGTAATCCCCCTTTTGCCACCAGGGAAACTCTGCCGAAAATCCGCAAAGAAGAGCTGGAGGAAGCAGCCAGGGTTCTGGGCATCCAGGACTTAAGAATGCTGGGGTACCGGGATAAAACCGTGGAGTTTGAGGATGAAGAAAAGCTCGCGAACAGACTCGGAGTCATCATTGGTGAGACCAACCCTTCCCTCATCATCACGTTCTATCCGGGATACGCTGTGCACCCGGATCATGACGCAACAGGCGCTGCTGTGATCCGTGCCGTAAAAGAGCTGCCTGCTGACAAGCGTCCGAAGGTTCACTGTGTCGCATTCGCCAATAACTGCGAGGAAGAAATCGGCCAGGCTGATATTGTCAATGACGTCAGTGCGGTTGCAGACAGGAAAGTTGCAGCCATCAAGGCGCATGCCTCACAGACACAGCTGATGGCAGCGAATATGGAAGAAAGCATTAAAAAGCAAGAGCCTGAAGTATTGGCCAGAATGTATAAAGAGCGTTTTTGGACCTATAAATTCTAAAAATAGAATACGCCGCCTCTGCTGTCAGAGCGGCTTTTTGTTTTTTCTGAATATTAACTACTTTCTGCCCATGAGTGAGCTTTCCCTATGATGATGTTAGAATTTACTTAAGTTTATGCAAGCGGTTTCATTTACTTTTTAGTGCAATCGATTGCACTACTTCTACTCAACCAATTATAGGGAGGGAATTTTATGGGCAGATATAGGAAAGCTGGCATCTTGATCATGCTGCTAAGCCTGATTCTCAGTTTATTCACAGGAATTCACCCGCATTCATCCTCTGCCAGCTCAGGCGAAAGCCCTGTTGTGGACAGGAATCAAGTTACTTTCTCCTATCAGGGAGAAGCTCAGCAGGTTCGGGTTGCCGGAAGTTTTTCCGATTGGCAAAATAAAGCGTTAGCAATGACGAAAGGCGCAAACAATATTTGGACAAAGACTATTCATTTGTCACCTGGAGTCTATGAATATAAATTTATTCTGGATGAAGACAATTGGATTACAGACCCGGCAAACAGCAGGACTGCTAATGGAAACAGCTTACTGGCTATTAGCGGATTAAAAACTGAAATGCCTGCTGAAGCTGTAAAAGACACCATGATTCCTCTTTCGGCCAAACTAGTACATAGCAACGGCACTATTGAAGATGTGCAGCCATCCTGGAAATTAAAAACTGAGGCAGATGGTGTTGAGGTAAAAAATAATCAGCTGGCAATCTCTGATTCTGCTGAAGCAGGAAGCGTAACTGTCATTGGCGAATTCAATGGCTATACTCTAGAGCATAGCTTCAGCATTATCGGTCAAATGAATAGCTATACAATAAACTACTGGCGCAATGACGGCGAGCAGTTCAATTGGGATCTATGGGCATGGGAGGATGAAAAAAGCGGCAAGGCTTACCCATTTACTAACCGGACAGAAGGATTTGCCCAAGCTGAGGTTTCCGTTCCTTCGAGTAAAATCCATGTCATTCCCCGTCCCGGAAACTGGGATACTCAGGATGTTTCCAGAACCATTACCATGCCTGATGGCCAAAATGAGGCAGAAGTATGGCTCGCTGAGGGCGACCAAACCGTTTATTACTCAAAAGAGGAATTTGACGATCGGAATGCTGAAGATAACCGTCGTTTTATTGAGTTTACGTATGTAAGAGACAATCACGATTATGAAGGCTGGAACATTTGGACCTGGCAGACTGGCATAAAGGATGGGCAGGCAGATTTTACCGAAGTCAATGACAAGGGGGCTGTTGCATTGATTGAAATTGGCCAGCAGACTGAGCAAATGGGATTTGTGCTTCGCAAAGGAACAGGCTGGGATCAAAAGGATCCTTATGGTGCCGACCGCTATATTAAAACAGGGAATGACAAGTACACCAAGGTTATTGTCAAAAGCGGCCAGAGTGAATTCTATCAGGTCCCTTCTCTTACGGGTCCTCTCCTGAACAATGGCAGTCTTACTCTTTATTTTAGAGATCCGGAGCTGTTCAAACAGGGAAAAATGGATTCGATTGAAAAGGTTCAGGCAAAGTTGAATGGACAGATTTATGATATGCAGTATTCCCTTAAGGAAGAACGTTTCTTTGTGACGATTGATCACTTAAAAGAAGGCACATACGAGTACTCTTTCCTTGTTACTAGAGATGGAGAGACTTCGGAAATGAAAGATCCTTTTAATGAGAAGTCATCCATCACCTATAAAAACCCAACAGCAGAGATCAGAACTGACGTGAATCCAAATAAAGTTTCATACAATGAAAATGCCGTTTTGTCTATTGAAACAATACTTTCAGATCCTGAGGTATCTATTAAAGAAGCTTACGCTGACCTATCTGCTATCGGCGGAAGCAGCAAAGTCAGTATTGACCCGGCATTAAATGCGCACACCATTTCCATTGATCAATCTGTAACGGCAGGCATTAAGAAGCTGCCGATCACAGTGATTGATGAATATGGGAATTTTCATGAGGGAGAAGCTTCCGTTGAAGTCAAAACCCGCACCTTCAGCGGCAAAAAGGAGGATTTTGATTGGGATGAAGCACGCATTTACTTTATGCTGACAGATCGCTTCAACAATGGAGATTCTTCCAACGATGATCCAAACCATTCAAATTATGATACGTCCCATCTGGAAACCTATCATGGCGGGGATTTCCAGGGTGTGATTGAAAGACTGGATTATCTAGAGGACCTTGGCATTAACACGATTTGGATTACACCGATCGTCGACAACATCAATTGGGACCTGCGCCATGATAAAGATGGAAACCAATATGGCTATCACGGCTACTGGGCAAAGGATTTTACAAAATTGGATGAGCATCTTGGGGACATTAAGACATTCCAGGAGCTTTTGGAAAAAGCGCATGACCGCGGCATAAAAGTGATGGTGGATGTGGTACTGAATCATACCGGATATGGATTAAAGGAAAACGATCCCTCCATTGGGCTTGGAATTCCCAACTTCCCTTCTGATGCTGACCGTGAGCGCTTTGCCGGCATGCTGCGGGATGGAGGAAATGATGCCATCCGCGGCGAGCTGGCCGGATTGCCTGATTTTAAAACGGAGGAAGAAGAGGTCCGCAGACAAATTATTGACTGGCAGACAGACTGGCTTGAAAAAGCAAGAACAGACCGCGGGGATACGATTGACTACTTCCGTGTGGATACCGTTAAGCACGTGGAGCACACAACCTGGAAAGCATTTAAAAATGCCCTGACTGAAATCAGGCCTGACTTTAAAATCATCGGCGAATATTACGGCGGCCACATCGATGAGCATGGAGGCTTTCTGAACAGCGGCGAAATGGACTCCATCCTCGATTTTGATTTTAAACATACCGCTGCTGATTTCATTAACGGCAAAATCGACGCAGCTGAAGCAAAATTACAGGCTCGAAATGATAAGCTCTCAAATACGGCAGCTCTTGGCCAATTTTTAAGCAGTCATGATGAAGACGGCTTCCTGATTACAAGTGCGGGCAATGATTGGGGCAAAATGAAAATCGCCTCTGCCCTCCAAATAACGTCAAAGGGACAGCCAGTTATCTATTATGGGGAAGAAATCGGGCTTTCCGGCAAACATGCAGGAGATATGGATAAAGGAGAGTTTAATGAAAACCGCTATGACTTTGACTGGTCCCTAATCGGAAATGACATGCACAAGCACTACCGGAAGCTCCTTAACATCCGGAAGGATTACTCGGCAGTGTTTTCAAAAGGTACACGCGAAAAGCTCGCAGGCAGTGACGCTGACGGGTATCTAGTCTTTAACCGCTCCTATAACGGCATAAATGCTGTTGTAGGCATAAACACTATGACGGATAAAAAGAAAGTAACAGTAAAAGTCCCATTTGCCGCCGGCAGCAAGGTCATTGACCAATATTCCGGAAAGAAATATTCAGTGGACAAAAATCAGCAGATTAAAGTCAAACTGCCCGGCAGAAATGCGGGCGGTACGGTCATTCTAGTTTTGGATGAAAAAAGGGATTAATAAGTCAGGGAGCCTCTCTAATGGAGAGGCTCCCTGTTTTCCTTTTAGCTCCAGGTAAGCTTAGCAAGTTTCATCATCACACGACGAAAACCGTTAAGAAAATGCTCCCATGATGTGTCGGGGGATAGTCAAGGCGCCTTGCGCTCTTCTTATTTCTCCATCATTTCCTTCAAATACTGAAGCTGGCTTCCGTCTTCCCGCTTCACAATATTCACGATGAAACGCTTCGTTAATTTGGCGACAAGGCCGCTGGTTTTGACGCTTGCTTCCATCTCCACCTGCGTTCCTTCTTCTATTTCATGAAAATCATATTTATATTCTGTTATCAATCCATTGGCATTGCTGCGGGTGGTATAGGATCTGTCCTGTTCAAAATCAATGATTTCAATATCTGCACTGATTTTTTTCCCTCTGACCATGCGGGTTTCAATGAACTTTGTTCCTTTTCCGATCTCGCCCTCGGTCTGTTTTTCCACTTTCACAACAAACGGCATGAGTTCAGGGACATTTTCCATTTTAATCATATAATCAAATACTTCATGTACAGGTTTATTGATAATCTCACTGGAACGAAAATCAGCCATGCTTTGCACCTCAGAGTAATAGATTCTATGACTCTATTATATAACAAAAAAGCCGGGCTGACTAAGAAAAGCGGAAGCGCGAACACAGGCTAAGAACGCTGCGTCCTCCCAAAAGCTAGCGCTTTTAATGTGAGATGATAAAGCAGTCGAAGCATTCCTTGTGGAGCAAAACATTCTTGAATTTTAAATTTGTACTTGCTCACCTTAAAAGTAACTTGCCCTTACAGCCTCTGATGGTAAAGGGAGCAAAATTTGCACCAGTCCACAATGACGATTTTTCTGCCTGTAATCTCGATGATTCCTTCTTTTTTCAGTCTGGAAAAAACCCGGCTGACACTTTCCCGGGATGTTCCGACAAGGGTGGAGAATTCCTGGACGGTTATGGGAAGCTCAAGATGCATCCTATTACAGTGGTTGGCGCCGAATTTTTCCGCGAGCCTTTCCAATGTCCGGACTGTTTTTGTATACACATCAAGCAGGGCGATGTCCCTCAGAATGGAGGTCATATCACGCAGCGATTCACTCATATAGCGGATAATCTGAACAGCCATTTCCGGTGAATACAAGAGCTCCTGTTCCAGATCATCCGTTTTCAGAAAGTAGATTTCACCATCCTGAACCATTGTACCCGTCGCAGGATAGGATTGGCCCGTCTGGTTAAAAAGGTTGGCTTCTGCAAAAATCTCGCCTTTTTTCTTAATGCAGGTAATGAGTTCGTTGCCATGTTCATCCTGTTTCGTCAGCTTCACAATGCCGGAATGAACAAAGTAAACTCCTTTGGCGACTTCATATTCAGACATAATTCTTTCGCCTTTTAAATAAGCTTTCTTAATAATTCGTTTATCGATCAGCAGTATGGATTCACTGGGGAGTTCTTTAAAGATTTCAATCTTGCCTAAAAATTCATCGATTAACCGCCTATGATCCTGCTTTTCATATTCCATTCCCATCCCCCGCTTTTACTATTCTATTAGAAATATTTTAGCTAACATGAGTTCGGGAAGTAGTGACTTAACTCACAAAAGCCTGCTCATACTTAAAGTTCCTGTATTACTGAAAATAATGAGTGATTACTCACTTTACAAACAGGCTGTACTTCGATTATTATTTATGTGAGTGATTACTCACTTTTTAAAAAGGAGTGAACTGATGAAAAGTCCAATTGTTTCCATTCAAAGTGTATCCAAGATTTATGGAAAGCAACAGGTTTTAAAAGACATTTGCCTTGAGATTTACGAGGGCGAAATTTTTGGCCTGCTCGGTCCATCTGGAGCCGGCAAGACGACGCTTGTTAAACAGCTGGCAGGACTTGAGGTGCCAACACAGGGGGAAAACTATATTTTCAGCGAAAAAATGCCCCAGCTGGACTTGATCAAAAGAATTGGCTATATGGCACAATCCGACGCCCTATACACCGACTTAACAGCAAAGGAAAATCTTGATTTTTTTGCAGCACTGTATGGATTAAAAGGAAAAGAAAAAAAGCAGCGGATGAATGAGGTCATGGAAATTGTTTCGTTAACGGATCACCTCGGCAAGCTGGTTTCCGATTATTCAGGGGGTATGAAAAGAAGACTTTCCCTTGCCATTTCCCTTTTGCATAGTCCCGGTCTCCTCATCCTGGATGAACCTACAGTTGGAATCGATCCTGTCCTCAGAAAAAGCATCTGGGAATCTTTTAACAGCCTGAAGGAGAATGGAACGACCATCCTGGTGACGACTCATGTCATGGATGAAGCGGGAAAGTGCGACAGGCTGGGCATGATTAGAGACGGAGGGCTCATTGCAGCTGGAACACCGGAAGAATTAATGCAGCAAACCAGCTCTGCCAATATTGAAGATGCCTTCCTGGCATATGGAGGTGCTTAATATGAGGATCATGGCCCTGGTTATACGGATACTCCGCCAGATTGTAAGAGATAAACGGACAATGGCTCTATTGATCTTCGCCCCTATCCTCGTCCTGACTATGCTTCACCTTGTGTTTAACGGAGATGAATATTTGCCTGAAATTGGCCTCGTTGATATCCCTGAAAAGCTGGAGGCTCAGCTTAATCTTGAAAATGCCAAACTCAAACACTATGAAACAGAGAAGCTGGCAGAAAATGATTTATCAGACAAAAAGCTGGATGCATATCTGATATTTGATAAGATGCCGCCATCATTGGTTTTGGAAGGAAGCGACCCGAGTGTAAACGGAGCTGTGGTGAGATGGGTTCAGGAGGCATTGAAGCCATTGCAGCAAAATGGCATGAATCAGGAAATAAAGATCGATTATTTATTCGGCTCGGGCGACATGGGGCAGTTTGATTATTTCGGCCCGGTGCTGCTGGGATTCTTTGTTTTTTTCTTTGTATTCCTGATTGCCGGTGTTTCCTTTTTGAGAGAAAGAACAACTGGTACGCTTGAGCGGCTCTTGACCAGTCCGCTTCGGAGGTGGGAAATTGTTGCGGGATATATCATGGGATTTGGGATTTTCACCATGATCCAGGCTGCCATCATCGCCTGGTATGCAATCTATGTGCTTGGCATGCTGATGGAAGGATCTTTTGGCTATGTCCTGCTCATCACACTGCTTCTTTCGCTGACTGCATTGACTCTGGGAATCCTGCTGTCTTCTTTTGCCAATAACGAGCTGCAGATGATTCAATTCATCCCGCTTATTGTGGTTCCCCAGATCTTTTTCTCGGGGTTATTCAATCTGGAGACTATATCAGAGTGGCTAAGCTGGATCGGCCCTTTTACGCCTTTGTATTACGCTGCTGAAGCATTAAGAAATGTAATGGTGAGAGGCTTTGGATGGGAAATGATTTATAAAGATCTGCTTATGCTGCTCGCGTTCTCCTTCCTCTTTATGATATTGAATATCGCTGCTCTAAGACGGTACCGGAAAATTTAAAATTTCTTTTTGCAATTTCATTCCTTTATAATAATGCTATAGATTTTGCACGTATAAAGGAGTTAACCATGCCAGAGCAGGATTCCATTTTAGAAGAGTTATTTCAGGAAGAAGAAAAACTTACGGAGAAGCAGAAGAAAATTATCATGGCTGCGATTGAATCGTTTTCCGAAAAAGGATTTGCAGCCACTTCGACAAGCGAAATCGCCAAGAAGGCTGGAGTGGCCGAAGGAACTATCTTCAGACACTATAAAACAAAAAAGGATTTACTGATGGGGATTGTTTCCCCTATGATGGCAAAGCTGATTGCTCCCTTTGTCATCAAGGATCTTTACAAAGTAATTGATCATAAATACGAGCGGTATGAAGATTTTTTAAGGGCTATGATGGAGAATCGGATTGAATTTCTTAAAAACAATGCCTCTTTGATAAAAATTCTTATACAGGAAATTCCGTTTCACCCGGAACTGAAGGAACAATTTAAAGAGCATATTGCCATGAAGGTGTTTGAACGCTTTGCCGGATTGGTCGAATACTATCAAAAAAAAGGCCAGATTATTGAGATTCCAGCCTACAGCGCAGTAAGAATGACCTTTACTTCCATTTTCGGCTATTTAATTGCGAGGTATTTACTCTTGCCTGAAGCCAATTGGGATGATGAAAAGGAAACCGAACGGACCATTCAATTTATTATGCACGGCCTTTCAGCCAAAGACTAAAGCCTGGCACTGCTGCCAGGCTCTTTTTATATATCCAATAACCGAATTTGATAAAGTTTGTCATCCTTATCAAGCGGATTGCCGCGTCCGTCCGTATTGTTGCTGATAAAATATAGCACATCTCCTTCAATAAAGACGTCCCGGATTCTTCCTAAGTTAGAAACCATTTTCCTGACTTTCTTTGTTTCCAGATCAAATTCAAGAACGGCATTGCCTCTTAAGGCGGCAGTGTAAAGCTTGCCTTTATAATAGGCCATCCCGGAAGGAGCCCAGGTTTCATCATCACCGGAGGTAAACAGCTGCGATTCCATGCCCTCCTTCGTTTCATTCCCTTTTATGACGGGCCATCCGTAATTTTTACCGGGAAGGATCTTATTTATTTCATCATTGGCCGATGGACCGTGCTCACTTTCATATAAAGTCCCATCCTCAGCCCATGCCAGCCCCTGCGGATTGCGGTGGCCGTAACTATAAATATAGGATCCGCTGAAAGGATTATCCCCCGGGACGCTTCCATCCAAATTCATTCTTAGGATTTTTCCTCCCAGAGAATTCACATCCTGAGCAATTTCAGGATCAGTGGCAGCATCGCCTGCAGTAGCATAAAGCTTTCCGTCAGGGCCAATTTCAAGCCGGCCTCCGTGGTGGAACTGCCCGCTCGGGATTTTATCGAGCAAAAGCTTCTCCTCTTTCCACGTTCCTTCTTGAAGCCTGAGAGTCACTATACGATTAAACTGACCTGAGGTGTTTTCATAGGTGTAATAGGCATATGCTTCGTTTGATTGTGAAAAATCAGGTGCCAGCACAAATCCAAGCAAGCCAGCTTCGGAAGCAGTAGAAAGTTTTTTCGCAAGCTCAACCTGTTGACGTTCTTTCTTGCCATCCTCCACTTTTACAATGCTGCCCTGTCTTTCCGTCATGTAAAAGGTTTCGCCTGTTCTGGCAATGGACCAGGGAATATCAAGCTCATCTGCCAGTATTTTTGGCTCTTCACCGGCAGGAAGGCTGGCCTCCTGATCCTCAACCTGTTTCCCGCTATCATTCTCGCCGGTACTTGAGCAGCCAGTCAGCAGACCAAAAACCAGCAAACCTGCACCTAACACCTTTTTCATCCAGCTTTCATCCCCCTTGAATTTTACTTCAGGACTTCCCGGATTGCCTTGGCAACACCGCTGTCTTCATTTGCAGATGTCACAGCATCACATTGTGCTTTTATTATTTCGTCGGCATTGCCCATGGCAACGGATCTTCCTGCGCGTTTGAACATGGACAAATCATTATAATTATCGCCAATTGCCATTGTCTCCAGAAGTGAAATGCCTTTTTCTTTTACAAAAGCTTCAAGGGCAATCCCCTTTTGGGCGTTCACACTTGTCAGCTCCAGGTTCTCATCCCCTGATGAACTTACGGCCATACCTTCAAGCTTAAGCAAGTCTTCTTTGGCGGATACGAGAAAATCCGGTTCGAATGAGAAGGCAAGCAGCTTGTATATTTGGTGCTCGTCACTGTTGAAAAGTTCGTCATAGCTGTTCACTTTTCGCACCAGCCCTTTTGTAAATCTTTCTTCGGCAGCTTTTGTCACTTCATCAATATCTGCTTCAGGATTTCCGCTTAAAAAGATGTCGACAATGATGGAGACGCCGCGGTCTTCATCAATTGTATATGTACCCTGGTTTGTGTATACCTCGAAATAAACGTTGTTCTTCACAAGGATATAGGCCGCTTTTTTCGCCAGGTCCTTGTCGAGCGGGTTGGAGGATACGACTTTTCCATCTGCAGCCCTTACTTCTGCCCCGTTTGCACAAATAATCGGGCAGGAGATGCCGGCTTCATCGAGGACGAAGCTTGCTTCGAAGTAGGAGCGCCCGGTTGCGATGACTACTTCGACTCCTTTTTCCTGTGCTGTTTTAATGGCCTCGATATTATCAGGCGTGATTTTCTGTGTGGCGGTTAAAAGGGTACCGTCCATATCACTGGCAATGCATTTGATCATTATCATTTCACCTTCTGGCTGTAGTATTTTTACTGAAAAACTTATTTGCCATTCTAACATGTTCTTTGGGTTATTTTAAATAATTGCTCTTTCCCAGGAATCTATCCTAAATATTTACTCCCTTCCCTAATGCTCAATTTGGCAAGTGTGTTTGATTCAATAAACCTTTTAACTGATTCAGGGTTTGTTTTGGAGTATTCCCTGAGCGCCCAGCCGATGGCTTTTTGGATGAAGAATTCTTTGCTGTCATTGTTTTGCATGATGTAGCGGTATAGCAGGTCTTCGTCTGTGCTGGTTTTGTATTTTAGCTGAAAAAGAATGGCTGTCCTGCGGAGCCACATATTTTCGCTGGTTGCCCATCCCTCTATTTTTTCGGGGATGACTTCCGGGTTTTTAGACGCGATGGCACCTACTGCATGGGTGGCCAGCATGTCAACGGTATCCCACCAGGATTTTGTTGTGATCAGCTTTTCGATTAATGCCAGATGGTTTTTGTCCAGTTTCCTGGTGAATTTTCCAATGTAATCGAGGGCGGAAGCCTGGTATTCACGCTCCTCCATGTCCCATAAGGCTTCCACAAATTCCGGATTAAACTCCTTCTTCAGCAGGCCTGTCTTATTGAAGAATTCTTTTAATAGAGTTCTTCTTTCAGGTGCCTTAATTCCCAGAAAGGAAAAGTGGTTTTTCATATAGTTTTGCATGGGGACTGCTTTTTCTGCGTCTTTGTTTTTTTCAAAAAGCTCTCTTAATAATTGGGTATCCATATAAGCACTCCTTTTTACATCAATGCAGGTTTATGTCATCATGTTAAGGGTAAGGTACTGTAGAGATTTGTTGCTTTCTCCGTTTTTGGACAGCTTTCCCTCTTCTATTTAATTCCATTTTATAGAGTTGTGCCTGCATTTTACAAATCCCAATGAATGATTAGACAGAAAAGAAGACCAAAATACAAATGTGATTGACTACTTTAGGGGGGATTTTATTGAATGATAAATCCGGCAGTATTAACAGTGTATTTTGGGTTTCAGCCGTTGTTATAACGCTATTAGTGTTACTGGGAGCCCTGGCTCCAAATTTGTTTGCCAGTGCTGCAACAAAAGCTTTCGATTTTACTACATACGCATTTGGCTGGTTTTACTTAATTTCGGTCTTGTTTTTTGTCTTATTCTGTATCTTTCTGGCTATCAGCAAATATGGCCGCATCAAGCTTGGGAATGATGAAGATAAAGCGGATTATCCCTTTTTCACATGGATTGGGATGTTATTTAGCGCAGGCTTTGGAATTGGATTGGTTTTCTGGGGGATTGCCGAGCCAATGAGCCATTATTTCACCCCGCCAAGACAGGGCATGGATCCTTTAACTACAGATGCTGCCCGCGAGGCGATGGGCTACTCCTTTTTCCACTGGGGTGTCAGCCAATGGTCTGTATTTACGATCGTCGGACTGGCAATGGGGTATTTCCAATTTAGAAAGAAAGAAAACGGATTGGTCTCTACGACTTTAACTCCTTTATTCAGCAAGAAAAAGGATCCTGTTCTGCTGAAAAAGATCATTGATATCCTGGCTGTTATTGCAACGGTCATGGGGGTTGCAACCTCGCTTGGACTGGGCATTCTGCAAATTAACGGGGGACTTGACGCTGTATTCGGAATTGAGCAGAGTACTATGACTCAAATTCTGATTATTGCGGTAATGACTTCTTTATTTCTTCTGTCTTCCTCGACAGGACTTGATAAGGGCATCAAATACTTGAGCAACTTAAATCTTGGATTGGCACTTCTCCTTATGATTTTCGTTCTGGTTACCGGCCCAACGGTGTTCATCTTAAATACCTTTACACTCGGAATTGGGGATTATATTTCGAATTTTATTAATTTAAGCCTGCGAATGACCCCCTACAAGGGAGGAACATGGATCCGCGACTGGACCATTTTTTACTGGGCATGGGCCATTGCCTGGTCCCCTTTTGTCGGAGCCTTTATTGCCCGGGTTTCCAGGGGGAGAACAATCCGCGAATTTGTGATAGGCGTCCTGATCGTTCCTCCGCTTATCGCGCTTGTATGGATTGCCGTATTTGGCGGAACAGCACTGCATTTTGATTTATTCAGCGGAACGCAGATTGCTGAAGCCGTTAACAGCGATGTGACTTCTGCTTTATTCCAAACCTATAACCATTTGCCTTTCAGCTTTTTGGTTTCTGTGCTTTCCATTCTGCTGATTCTCACGTTCTTAATTACATCAGCCGATTCAGCAACGTATATTTTGGGTGTTATGACAGCCAATGGCACTTTGACACCGCCGCTTTTCCCGCGAATTGTGTGGGGCATTTTAATGGGAGCCATTGCCGCAGTCCTGCTATTAAGCAGCGGACTCGAAGGCCTGCAGACAGCCTCACTGGTGTCGGCACTTCCGTTCACTATCATTCTGATATTCATGTGCGTATCGCTGCTGAAAATGCTGCGCAAGGAAACGATTCCTGTCAGGCAGAAAAAATAACGGGGCAGACCTCTGTAAAAGGAGGTCTGTTTTTTCACTTATAAGTCCGTATTAGGACCAGGTTCGGATTGTTTTATAAATTATCATTTCACCTTTACCAACTGCCCCACACATTCTTCTCCATCCTCCATTCTGGAAGTCTCCTGAACATCAAATTGATAATCACGATACACCTTTTGCCAAAAGCGGACGGCAGGCGTGTTTCGTTTTAATTGCTCGATATAGTAGGTACCCTTATAGTCACTAAAAAGCAGTTCGACAGCAGCTTGTCCCACTTTTTTCCCTCTGAACGAGTTGTATAGGAAAAAGTCATTGATGCAGTAATCTGCTTTTTTTAGAAAAGGAGCACGTAAAAGCAGCAGGAATCCTGCCAGTTTGTCATCAGCTTTAATGAGGTATGGTTCAATGCCTTCTTTGTCCCATATTAATGAGAAGGCATCAAATTCGAATGTGCCGTCTTCATTTACTTCCAATGCATCAGTGTATTTTGTTAAATCGTGCAGATAGAATGCATACAGGTTTCTTATGATGTCCTGTTCCCCGCTTGCCGCTTTCACTATTTTAACGTCCATGTCCCAATTCTCCTTTTCGGAAGTATACTCTCCAAATTTAAAGGGTCAAAGCATTTTAGACAAGATTTATTTCAGAAAAGAAGGAATAAATTGAATTTTACAGAAAATATACTAGGTTCGAGAAATATATTTTTTAGGGGGTTGCATCATGAAAGTACTGGTTTCTTTCTTTAACCGCATTATGCAGCGGTATTTGCCGGATCCATTTTTATTTGTTATTATCCTAACTTTTGCGGTTTTTGGATTAGGCTTGATTTTTACAGATAATGGACCTTATCAGATGGTTCAGCATTGGGGGAATGGGTTTTGGGGCCTCTTGACTTTTTCCATGCAGATGGTGCTGGTTTTAGTCACAGGTCATGTATTGGCCAGCAGCACGATCTTTAAAAGAGGGTTAGGTGCAATGGCATCATTAGCCAAGTCACCCGGCCAGGCCATCCTTATTGTGTCATTCGTCTCAATGATTGCAAGCTTAATTAACTGGGGATTTGGTCTCGTGATCGGCGCCTTATTTGCTAAAGAGCTTGCCAAAAAAGTAAAAAATGTAGATTATCGTCTGTTGATTGCAAGCGCTTACTCAGGCTTCGTTGTCTGGCACGGAGGAATTTCCGGTTCGATTCCATTGACCATTGCTACACCTGGACACTTCTCTGAAGATATGATTGGCGTCATCTCTACTGACCAGACCATTTTTGCCGGCTTCAATATTTTTATTGTCGTCGCACTTTTATTGGTTTTGCCTTTTGTAAACCGCTTTATGATGCCGTCTAAAAAGGAGACCATTGTGGTCGACCCTGCTCTTCTTCAAGAAGACATCCAGGCAGCTTCACTTGAAAAAGGGGCAATGACACCTGCTGAACGCCTGGAAAACAGCCGCATCATCTCATTGCTCGCCGGAATTTTTGGACTTGTATTCTTATTTTATTATTTCGCTTCAAAGGGGTTTAACCTGAACCTTGATATCGTGAATTTCTTATTCCTGTTCCTGGGCATCCTTTTCCATGGAACACCTAAAAGGTTCCTCGAAGCTGTCCTTAATGCAGTGAAAGGGGCCAGCGGAATTATTATTCAGTTTCCGTTTTATGCCGGAATCATGGGCATGATGACTGCCTCAGGGCTGGCAGCGGTTATGTCCGAAGCGTTTGTCAGCATTTCGAATGATTACACATTCCATTTCTTCACGTTTTTAAGCGCGGGGCTTGTGAACTTCTTTGTTCCTTCCGGAGGAGGCCAGTGGGCTGTTCAGGCACCCATTATGCTTGAGGCCGCTCAGTCAATGGGGGCTTCCATCCCTAAGACAGCCATGGCTGTCGCATGGGGCGATGCCTGGACCAACTTAATCCAGCCTTTCTGGGCGCTGCCGGCACTCGCCATTGCAGGCTTAAAGGCAAAAGATATCATGGGATTCTGCGTTCTGACCCTGCTGGTCAGCGGCGTGATTATTTCAATAGGTTTTTTATTATTTTAAAGGTAAAGAGCATGGCATCCGCCATGCTCTTCTATTATGAGATAATGTGTAATTTATGAATTTTGATAGCTGTCCAGCTCCACAAGGAACGCTTCGGCAGCATCATCATCGCACGACTAAAAGCGAGGAGCACCTACCCCCTCGAGGTGTCGGGGGTAGCCAAGGCGCTTCCGCTTTTCTTATGACATTCCGTTATGATGATCATTTTTCATGTTATGCATATAAGACTCAATGTAGGCTCTCTCTGACTCAGATACATGCTTTTCATTTTCCTCAGGGTCAAAATCGTCAATTCCATGCTTTTTATGCCACCAGTCCACAAACATTCCTGCACCCAGCAATACTGCACAAAAGCCCAGCAAATATAGAATCAATTTGATCACCTCTCTACAGTATATAAATTTTTCAGAAAATATTGACATATTAGCCGAGCCTATTTTTGCTAGTGCTGCAACTTACACCTTGACCGTTTCAGGCAGTTCCTGATAGCCCTCCTGATAAATGCGGCTGATGATCGATTCGATTGCAGGCTCTTCCACGGTTAAATCTTTGATATTATGTGTTTCGGTAATTTGGGCAATTATTTCCGATGCTGACACTTCATCCCGGTTAAATCGGATCCAGAAGCGGCTTGCTTCTTCTTTAAACACCTCACCGCCCTTAAGCTGAAGGCTGTGAGATGATTCCTCCAGGTCAACGATAAGTGTCATCGTTTTGCCAAAACGCTCTTTTACCACTTCGATTTCCCCGTCGTAAACTTTTTGCCCATGGTCAATGAGAATCATCCGCTCACAGAGTTTTTCGATATCCTCCATATCATGGGTGGTTAAAATGACGGTGATTTTGCGCTCATTATTAATCTCTTTAATAAAAGTCCTCATCTTCTCCTTGGCGACGACATCCAGGCCAATCGTCGGTTCATCCAGAAATAGGATTGGCGGGTCATGCAGCAGAGATGCGGCAATATCAGCCCTCATCCTTTGCCCAAGCGACAGCTGGCGGACCGGTGTATTCAGGAATTCATCCAGCCCCAATATCTCTGTAAAGGTGTCCATGTTTTCCTTATACCGTTTATCCGAAACCTGATAGATTTCCTTCAGCAGCTCAAACGATTCGATCGTAGGAAGATCCCACCAAAGCTGTGTTCTCTGGCCGAATACCACTCCGATATTCTTGGCATTTTCCTGCCTGTTTTCATAGGGAATGATGCCGTTTACCTTCACACTTCCTGAGCTTGGGACAAGAATGCCCGTCAGCATTTTGATGGTGGTTGATTTTCCGGCGCCATTCGGTCCGATATAGCCCACCATTTCTCCTTCTCCGATCGAAAAGCTGATATCCTTCACTGCTTCCTTCTTAATATGTTCTCTTTTAACCAGGCTCTTCACTGCGCCAAGAAAGCCTGTCTCCCTCTTGGCAATCATAAAGTCCTTCATTAAATTTTCAACCTCTATAATCGGCAATTCCAGCCCTCCTAAACTATGTCATGAACCTGTACTCTTATATCTCTTTAAACCAAGCATCCAAATAGAATAAGCTACGGCAAAAAAGACGATGCCGACAAACGGCGACAAATAACCGATATTCTCCGGGAAAAACGGCGTTTCCTTTTCCAGAAGCACAGCCGCGGGAAAATAGTTCACAAAACCGAATGGAACGACAAAGGCTGTAAACCATTGGACGGCTTTCGGATAAATGACCAAAGGATAATTGGTCAGATTTCGGGCAGGAAACATGGCCACCCAGTAAAATTGCTCCGATTTCGTCGTCCAGAAAGCGAGGGCAGATATCATGACAAGCAGACCGCCCTGGATGAGGATGCCTCCCACCACAGATAACAGCAGAAATAAACTTTTTCCAACTGTCCAATCCAGGTGCAGCTCAAAGCTGACCCAAATAAAAATGCCGATGCTGAAGATGAACTGCCCAAATGAGGCCACGTCAAACTTCATCGCCATGAAATGAAAAAATGGATTGATGGGCCTGACAAGAAAGCGGTCAAATGTGCCGTTTAAAATATAGGTGTCCAACCCCCTGAAATGAAAAAAGAGAATGATGCAGAATCCCCAGGATAAAACAGCAACAGCAAATAGAAACAGCATCTCATAAAAGGTCCATGAGCCCAGTTCCTGAAACTGATATAGCATGATCCACATGGTGACAGCAGTGCCTGTATAAGATGTAATGAGCCCGACAATCCGCATGACAAAGGCAAACCGGTACTGCAACTGAGCCCTCACACCTGCAGAGATGAGCTTGAAGTACAAATCGAAATATTTTAGAACACTCACACTCTATCCCCCCTGCACCACTACTTTTTGGGATGCGCGATTCCAGACAAACCTTAATAGCAGATAACTGGCAGCAGCCCAAAATAATTGGACACCCAGGGATAGCAGGATCTCCTCACCAGAGATTTTGCCAATAAAAATCGCATTTGGTATGTAATAGATTCCCTGGAACGGCAAGTAAAGTGCCATCTTCTCCAGCCAGCCCGGAAAAAACCACAGAGGAATTACTGATCCTGAAAGAAGGGACATGGCAAAGTAAAAGACATCGACAATGCCGCCCGTTTCAACGAGAAAAAAGGAAAGCAGCCCAAAAGACATTTCAATGCAATAGCGAATCAGGAATCCAATTAAAGCTGATACGATGAACAAAGCCCAAGTCTCCCAGGCTGAAGGCAATGTCAAATCCATAAAAAAGAACATGACTGTATATAAAGGGAGCAGTGCTGTCAGTATGTAAAAGGCCACACTTCCAAAGTCGGCAAAAAGATAACGCAGCGGCACATCAAACGGCCTCATTAATTCCAGGGAAATATCTCCTGTCCGGACCTTCTCCTGGATTTCCCACAGCGGGGTGCCCGCCCCATTTACTCCGGATAAAAATTGACTGACGACAATATAAGTCAGCATGGACTCAAAGCTGACGCCGCCAGCTTCTTCCCTCCCGGCATATAAAGCAGTCCAAATCGAGCCCCACATCAGCAAAAAAATAAGATTTGAGCCAAGCCGCGACCATACATCAAACCGATAAACGGCTGATCGAAGAAAGGCCTTCTTTGTGAAGGTCCAATATAACCGAATCCTGAACATCCGCACACCCGCTTTTTAATTATTTTGATTATTTTATATTTTAACATAATATGGGAGCGTAAAAATAAGTTTGTTTTAGAAGTTTAAAAAGAAGGGAAACAGTGGAATTTAAGAGAAAGGGTTGGCTTTTTCAGGGGTTATGAATTAAAATAACATTTGGCTTATAAATATAAGAAAAAGGTGAATATATTGATTGATGCATCCAGAAAGAAGCATTCTTCTTCAGACCTGATAAAATTTCTAATACCGTCTTTAATTGGAATCAGCTTGTTCATGGTTCCGATCAAATATCAAGGAGATATTACAATTCCCATAGCCATTTTTTCAGGCTGGATCCAAAACCTGCTCTCAGACTATCTTCCTGAAATCATGACCTTTATTATTGTCATTACATTATTGGGTACATTGCTTGCAAAATTCGCTAAGCCTGCTTTTATCGAAAAAAGCCCTTTTTTCAAGAACTTATTTGACGTTCCCTATATCTGGGCTGCAGCGAGATTTATAGGCGCTGTTTTTGCTGTTATTACCCTTTTTCAAATCGGTCCTGAACAGATCTGGTCTGAAAACACAGGAGGATTGCTCTTAAATGACCTTCTGCCGATCCTGTTTTCAGTCTTTTTATTTGCCGGGCTGTTCCTGCCTTTGCTATTGAACTTCGGATTGCTCGAATTTTTTGGCGCGCTTTTAACGAAAATCATGCGTCCGGTATTTAAGCTGCCTGGAAGGTCATCAATTGACTGTGTGGCATCCTGGCTAGGCGATGGTACCATTGGTGTTCTTCTGACCAGTAAGCAGTATGAAGAAGGCTATTATACGAAAAGGGAAGCAGCTATTATTGGCACAACCTTTTCTGTAGTATCCATTACCTTCAGCCTTGTGGTAATTTCACAGGTGAATCTTGGCCATATGTTTGTGCCTTTTTATCTGACCATCACAGCAGCGGGCTTCATTTGCGCCATTATCAGCCCTAGAATCTGGCCCCTTTCCAGGAAGCCTGATACGTATTATAACGGCCAGGAGGCAGAACTGAATGAGAGCATCCCTGAAGGACATACTCCAGCAAGCTGGGGACTTAAACAGGCTGTTTCTAAAGCAAGAACAAACCAGAGCTTGAAAGCCTTCTTCCAGGATGGCGCCAAAAACATTCTGGATATGTGGATGGGTGTAGCCCCTATTGTCATGGCTTTGGGAACCTTGGCTCTGATTATCGCGGAGTACACTCCTGTTTTTGCATTTTTAGGAATGCCGTTCATACCTTTGCTTGAATTAATGCAGGTGCCGGAAGCAAAAGCTGCTTCTGAAACACTAGTGGTCGGGTTTGCTGATATGTTCCTGCCTTCTGTAATCGGTGCAGGCATCGAAAGCGAAATGACACGGTTTATCGTAGCTTCTGTATCCGTTACCCAGCTGATTTATATGTCAGAGGTTGGCGGCCTTTTGCTTGGCTCTAAAATCCCGGTAACATTATGGGATCTGATTATTATCTTTATTCAAAGAACACTTATTACTTTGCCGGTAATTGTGGTGGCTGCGCATATTCTTTTCTAAATGTTTTGCTATCTGGTTCATGCTAAAAGCTGATATGACGGGAAGTGACCGATATATTGAGAAACTGACCGATATGCTTGGGTAGCTGACCGATATATCAGCATTTTAACCGATAAACTTGCTTTACTGACCGATATATTAAAATCCTGGCAGATTATCAAGCTGCGGTGGCTGAAGAATTAGTGTAACAAGCGCTGTTTCTTCAGAAAAAGAGGTATCCTCAAGCGGGATACCTCTTTTTATTAGCTCTTTATTTTAAAAACATTGGAAAGAACGAATTCTTCTCAAGTCAGTTCCATAATAGGTCCAGCGCCAGTTTCTCCAGCGCCAGCCAGCCACAGAAGTTCTGCCGACGAAGGTTGGATAGAACCAGAAGCTGTTACCGTTTTGAAGCCATACAAACGTATAGCGGAATAGGCAGCCTCTTATGGCGCCAGGATCAACAGCAAACGTGCTGACCTGCTGCATCTGAGGTGTGAAGCTTGGCGGCGGCCCTGATGGAGGCCCATCCTGCCCCCCTGGGCCTCCTCCACCGCCCGGAGGTCCTGGTGGAGGTCCCGGAGGCCCAAAGCCGCCGCCCCCTCCTGGAGGAGGTCCCGGCGGAAAACCTGGAATATTGAACCCGCCTCCTGATCCTCCGCCTGGAAAACCTGGAATGCTGAACCCGCCTCCCGATCCTCCGCCCGGAAAAATGCGTCCATGTTCATTTTGGTCATACATATATGGATAAAACGGATAGTTTGTATAATCCATTTTTGAAGCTCCTTTCGTTTCCTGATTTAGACTTTCTCTGAAATCAGCAGCAGCTCAGAGCGGACTTTCTCTTTGATCCGGTCAACCACTGTAAAGTCCATGGCGTTGACATAGATTTTTTCCAGCGTGTCCCGCTGGGTTTTTGCCCGTGCCAGATAGGATATGGCTTCGGTCATTTTATTTTTATAACGGGTGCTGATATCCTTTAGCTGTTCAGCGTAAATTTCATCTGTGCCCGAATTAATCGTAATTTCATACATGTCGACGATTTCATCCCCATCACGATTCGGAAAATACTCATGCGGGGCCGTGCTGTCGAATATAGCGAGGCCCAGCTCACGTACAATGATCATATCCAGGCTGTGCGGATCAAACCCGCAATGATAGATTTCAATATCAAATCCGCGGTTTTCAGCTTCGACTGCCAGCTTTTTCAGCATGGTTGACTTGCCGGAACCCGGACGCCCTTTTATGAAGTACCTTTTGGGAATATCCTCCGTAAGATTCGGCACAAAATCCACCGCTCCGATTGGAGTGGCTGCCCCTAAATAACGATGTTTTACAGTTGGTGTCTTATTTAATTTCATCTTTCCATAGAAGGTGGAGATCAGCTTCTTGGTCAATTCATCCGCCTTCTGGAAATTCATATTTTCTATATAGATTTTTTCCCATTCATCATGGATTCTCAGTGCTTCTGCAAACGTGTCATAGGCCGCTGCAAAGGAATTGCTGATCTGACCAGTCAGTACAGTGATTTCTTCTTTACTCGCAGCCAGAGCCCTTGAGTCCCAGGCTTCTCCGAGATTGATATATTCTTCGACCGCGCCGGGTGCTTTTGGTTCTATCACGTGCGGTGCTGTTCCATCGACAATGCCTGCTTTCAAAGAAGGAATGATCAAACCATCGATTGATTGACTGTCAGAGGAACAATAAATGTATTCAAGGTCATAGCCCTTTTCGGACAGTTCCGCTCCGATTGCTTTCATCAGGGATGATTTGCCTGTTCCAGGGCCGCCTTTTAAAATGAATAAGCGATCAAGCCCCTGCAGGTTCGATTCGAATAAATTGTGAAATCCCCGGGCTGTATTCCCCCCGGCGAAGTATTTTAATATTTTCCCAGCCACTCTTACACTTCCTTTCGAAATGCATTTTCACCTTACAATATGCAAAGGGAGCAGGATGGGTGAAAGCCTATTTAGAAAAGCGAAAGCGCCTTAACCACCCCCGACAAGCCTTTTTGGGAGGATTGGCTTGTGCTTGTCGGGGGCAGGCTGCTTGCGCTAGACAATTATCGACGTTCAAAATTTTATACTTTTTTCGGAAAAAAGAGTGCTGAATCATGGTGATTCAGCACTCTTCACTTTCATTATTTTATTAAATCCGCAAGATTAGCTCCGATTGCTTTCTGTAAATCTTCCGCTTTGAGCTCCATCTGCATGCCGATTTTGCCTCCGCTGACAATGATCAGATCAAGCTCCGCTGCCTTTACATCGATGAAAGAGGGATACTGCTTTTTCATTCCAACCGGGGAGCAGCCGCCGCGGATGTAGCCGGTCAGCTTTTGGATATCTTTGACCGGAATCATTTCGACTTTCTTTTCGCCGGATGCTTTAGCGGCCTTTTTCAAGTCCAGCTCGTCCTTCACGGGAATGATGAACACGTAGATCTGCTTGCTGTGGCCTTGAGCAACTAAGGTTTTATAGACAGCTTCAGGATCTTTGCCAATCTTCGATGCCACCGAAACCCCATCGATTTTCCCGTCCTGATTGTCGTATGTAATCAGTCCATACTCCGTTTTCTGAGAATCCAGCATACGCATTGCATTTGTTTTACCCTTTGCCATTGCCTGCGCCTCCATTGGTTATTTTTCTCATTTTAGCATTTTGGGATGATTTCAAAAAGGATCAGACTTATTAAAAAAGCAGGATCCCTAAAAGGAATCCTGCGAACAAAGCTTATTTCAATCGATAAACACGGGCTTCATAAGGCTTAAGCGTAAATGAATCCATATCTTCATGCGTTTCAACCGGGTAGTTATTCAATAAAAGCTGATTATTAGAAAGCTTAAATTCAGCTTCAAAAGATGCTTCCTCTGTTGAAAGATTTGTAATGACGACTACCTTGTCATCATCTGATGTACGTGTATAGGCATAGATTTGCATATCTTCTTCAAGAAGCAGATCGTATTGGCCATAGGTGAAGACTTCATTATCTTTTTTCAATCGAATCATTTTTTTATAGAACGAAAGGATGGATTCCTGGTCCTGCGACTGGACTTCCACATTGATTTCCTTATAGTTCGGATTGACCTTCATCCATGGCTGGCCTGTTGTGAATCCTGCGTTGTCCCTGGAAGACCACTGCATAGGCGTACGGCTGTTATCGCGGGAAGAGGCCCAGATAATATCCATGATTTCCTGATGGGACATGCCTTCCTCTTTTTTAAGGCGATAAAGGTTTTTCACGGCTACGTCATCATAATCTTCAATGGATGGGAATTGGACATTGGTCATGCCGATTTCCTGTCCCTGATAAATGAATGGCGTTCCCTGCATCAGGAAGTACATGGCACCCATGGATGTTGCGCTCTGGTGCCAGTATTCCTCATCATTTCCCCATGTTGAAACAACTCGAGGCTTGTCATGGTTTTCAATAAATAGGGCGTTCCATCCATCAGATTCCAGGCCTTTCTGCCAGCGGGTAAGAACTTTTTTCAGCTCGACAATATCAACCTCCGGATTGGTTTCCGCATCCCAAAGGCCAAGGTGTTCAAATTGAAAAATCATATCCATTTTACCCTGTTCTTCACCAACCCAAAGATCAGCTTCATCCACGGTAACTCCGTTTGCTTCCCCCACTGTCATTACATCATAGTTCGCATATGTGCGGTCTTTAAATTCCTTTAAGAATGCGTGAATGCCTTCCTGGTTCATATGCATATCGAAGGAAGAAACATACTTTTGCTTCTTCGGATTCGGCATATCAGGCAGGCCGGCTCGCTTTTTGATATGGCTGATGGCATCAATCCGGAAACCGTCGATTCCCTTATCCAGCCACCAGTTCACCGTATCATATAAAGCCTCACGGACTTCTTTGTTCTCCCAGTTTAAATCAGGCTGCCTGGTTGAAAAAACATGCAGGAAATACTGTTCCGTCTTCTCATCATATTCCCATGCTGACCCGCCGAAAATGCTTTCCCAATTATTCGGTTCCTTGCCATTCTTTCCGTCTCTCCAAATATACCAGTCCCTCTTCGGGTTCTCCTTGGATGAACGGGATTCGATAAACCATTGATGTTCGTCACTTGTATGGTTCAAGACAAGATCAAGAATCAGCTTCATATCTCGCTTATGAACTTCATCCATCAGCTGGCTGAAATCCTCCATCGATCCGAAATCCTCCATGATATCCTGATAATCTGAAATATCGTAGCCATTATCATCATTAGGGGATTTGTACATTGGGCAAATCCAGATGACATCGATCCCTAATCCTTTAATATAATCTAGCCGCTGAATGATTCCCTGAAGATCGCCAATTCCATCTCCGTTTGTGTCCTGGAAACTGCGGGGATAAATTTGATAGCCTACTGCTTCTTTCCACCAAACCTTCTTCATGTTAACACCCTCAATTTATATAAATTTCTTTTCTATTATCGCGGTTGGTGCGCAAACGTTTGCATTAAGAGCCATAAAAAAAGCTGCCTGCTTTTAAGCATTTGCATACTACTACATAAGTGTAACGCTTACAATTGGATTTTTCAATACCCTTTTTCAGGACAAATAAGAAAAGCGGAAGCGCCTTGCCCACCCCCTACACCTCGAGGGGCAGGCGCTCCTCCTAAAAGCTAACGCTTTTGACGAGCCATGATGATGCTGTCGAAGCGTTCCTTATGGAGCTAGACAATTATCAAGATTCCAGAATATAAAATCTGGTAAAAATTTAAAAGCCGCAGCATTTGGACTGCGGCTTTCTTATATATTGTCAGGCTGGCTCCACTTGAAGCTGCTCCCGATATGGTTTTAACGAATGATAGATGATTTTCTGCATGAAGGCTTTATCCATATCCGGCAGCAGTTTTTCAGCAAATGCCCATGCATTCTCCTCAATTTTCAATGCTGTAAGGAAGTGCTCCTGCTCTGTTATGCAGGAATCAAGATGATTGGCCAATTCCTCCAGCTCTGCATCTTCTGCATGGCCAAGCTCATGAGCAAACACAACAGTGAAATAGTCCAAGAAACGATCAGCAGAAGAAAAAAGCTGATGACATTGGTTCTTAATCTCTTCCATATATAAGGTTACGGTATGTGTTCCCATGCTGTATTTTCCGCCAGCTATACGATTTCCCGGAAAATGACTCTCTAATTTAATCTCTGCCAGACTCCCCGATCTCTCCAGTAACTCCCGAACGACTAGATCCAAGCTTTCTTTCTTCAATGCATACACCTTTCTCTATTTAATAGCTTATAGGCTATTATATGAGAAAAGTGTACAGAAATAAACCAATATATACCCTTTAAATTCTATGTTCAAACCACAATTGGTTAATTTTTGTTCTGAAGCAGCGATTTATGGATCCAAATAGCAGCCTGAGAACCCTCCCCCATTGCGATCGTTACTTGTTCCGAATGGGCAGCCACATCTCCGGCTGCCCAAACATTTTTGATGCTTGTCATTTTTGAGCGGGGATCTGTCAGGATATGCTTATTTTCAAGGCGCTCTGCACCAAGCTGTTTCGCCAGATCAGATTTTACTTCGTTTCCTCCAAAAGCGATAAATCCTCTGTCACCTGTAATTTCTTCACCATTTTCAAGCTGTACACCATTGAATTTTTCGTCGTCTGCGAGTACCTTACTTATAGATTCTTCAAGGTATTCAATATTCTTTTCTTTCATTTTCTCCAGTAATTTCTGATCTGCCGGCTTTTTCTCATGATTGATAAAAACTAGATCATTTGTCCAATAAGACAATGTTAATGCCATATTAGCTCCGGCATTCCCTGAGCCAAGCACAATGGTGCGTTTATCCTTTACCTCATATCCGTCGCAGTCAGGACAGACATAGACAGAAATGCCGAGACAGGGCATTAATTCGGGAAAGGGCGGCATCCTGTCCATAATACCCGTTGCAAGTAAAATCCGTTTACCCTTATATTTATTGCCCTTTTGGGATGAAACCTCAAATCCTCTATCAGTCTTTTCTGCCTGCTCCACTTTTTCATTAACAAACTCCACTCCAAGGCGTTCCGCGTGCTTTTTCCCAATCTCCCGGAGTTCCGGGCCGCTCACACCATCCGGATAGCCTAAGATATTATGATAGCTTTTGCATATCGTGGAACGCCCATCATTGGAATCAAGCACCAGAACCTTATGTTTATATCTGCCCAGCTGAATGGCAGCCTGGAGTCCTGCAATACCCCCTCCAACAATCAGGCAATCATAATTCAATTGAAATTCCTCCTTTTCGTTTCAATATAGGCTATACGTGTAAATTACCCAGAAATTCGGCTTCCAAATACACTACTTTAATAAAATGGTCTGCTTCGTTACTGGGAAGAGGGGCTGCTGTTTGAGGTGCGGGAACTTGGTTTGTTGGTAAATCCGGGGTTTGCAGCTGCTTTTTTTGCGTTTTGGCGGAGAAGTGATTTCTATTCGGGCTTTTGATGCAGCTTATTTTTGGTTTTATATAATAAGTGGTTTCTATCCGGAACTTTGACGCTGCTTCTTTCTAGTTTTATCGAATAAGCGGTATCTAAAACAGACTTTAATACAGTTTCTTCCAAAATACAAAAAAGGAGAGTCTCATCACTGAAACTCTCCTCAAACTCATTTATTCATATGTGCAAGAAAGCCGCCAAGAAGAGTATCCAGGTCCTCTTCGCTTTCCTCTTCAGTTTCTTCTTGCTGTTCCTGTTTAGCTTTGTCCCAATCAAAGTCAAGCAGATCATCTTCTATATCCAAATCTGCCTCTGCCATTCCATCTTCCTCTAAAGCTGCAGCTGCCGAATCATACTGATTCACAGCAGGTCTCGACTCCTCCTGCAGATATAGAGCTTCATCTATATCAGAAGAGCGGCTGTTCAAGGACGCCAGCAGGGATGTTGCCCGCACCGGGTCCGTAATCAGCTGATAAATGATGCTGCCAAGCAAGGCTTCTGAGTGCTCATGCTTTAGCCAGTCGCGTTGAACCTTACTTAACCCCTTAGGAAGGGGAATGGTGATGGTTTCCCGGTCTTTTGATTGTGAACTGCTGACTCCCTGCATCACAAACTCGGCCATTTTGCTCGAAAAATTCCGCTTTTCGGTTTCCTTGAGCTTTTGCAGATGCTTCAGAATATGATCAGGTGTGTCAGATGGTACCCGAAAGGATATAGATTGTCCTCTCTTAATTTCAGAAGAGGAAGCTTTACTCATGAAAAATCACCCTAGTTGGCTTTTACAGGTTTCTTATCCTGGTCTGCCTTATCTTTATTCGTTCTTCTTGAAAAATCTGAGATCAGCTTGTAATAAGCATTTGCCATCATCCAGATGCTTTCTTTTTCATCCTCGAAGAAGTCAATGTTATAACCATCCAGATTGTTATTTAATGTTTTCAGATAATCTTTTAGAACAATTGAGCCTCCGCCGACGAAATAGCAGATTTCCGTCTGGGAGTTTTTCTGCCAAACATTGCGGAGCAGGCGATACTGCTTCTTCGCCAGGTCAAGCAGGATACGGTCTGTAATATCATGTACACTTGTACGGCTTCCTTTAACCATAATATGATTGCGGTCATTTTTCTTCGTGATGATTTCCACGACATCTGTGCGGCTGTCTAGCTCAACGCCATGCTTCGAACGAATCTCTTCACGGATGGATTCAAGCGCTTCAGACACGCCAAGGTTGAATCCCTGCGCTTTATCATCATCTACATTGCGGTTTTTAATGACAGCAATATCCGTTGATAATCCGCCGATATCCTGGATTAAAATACGCTTATCAATTAAATCCTTATTAATGATGTTTAAGTTGTTATCCATTACAAGGTTGATGTAAGCAGCAAATCCTTCAGGATAAACCTTGATTTCTTCAAACTTGATATTTACTTTTTGCCCCTGGTATTTCGGTGTTACAAGGAACTCAACCTGATGGACAGAGCCCAGCAGCTTGGAACGGTAGCCCGCATCCTTGCCTTCCTTTACTTCACGAAGCGGAAGTCCTGTGCCAAGTGTGTAGTTTGCATCGATCACATTACCGGACTTTTTAAAGCCAGTGGAACCGCCGTTCTGTACAGCATCCAGTGCCAAAGCAGTGAAAAGCATAACTAATGTCTGATCTTCTTCGGATTTGCTGCTGCCCGGATCCAATTCAGTAGCGTTGTCGCTTTTTGTTGCCAGGTGTCCCACACGGTAAATCGTATTGTTTTCCTTCAAAGCAGGGGAGTGAACTCTAATATGTATGCCTTCAAGCGGATTTTTGCTGTCAAGTTCTTCAATTCCGATAACCGGACGGTCCTCAACATCTCTCGCAATAACATTCGGTATGTTTAATTCTGAATCCAGTTTCCCAAAGATTGCTTTAATAGAATCGTTACCTACGTCAACTGCTGCAATTCTTGAATTCGTCAAATCATTCAATCCTTTCATTCTCCATAATATAGAGCTGTTATTTTAAGAGTAATTCAGATTGAGAGATTAATCAATGAGAGGAAATAAAAAGTAATCAAAGCGTAAAAACGTAAACAAAATGTAAACTTGTACCTCCATTGTATACACTTTCCGTATACTTGTAAACAATATTGCACACATCCTTATACACCAACATGTACACATATTTGTATACTTGTTTACATTTTGAATACAAACGTAAACAAAATTGCATACTTGTATTCAATTTTGTTTACAAGCAAATTCATTTGGTGTTTTTCATGAAATTTGATAGTTTAAAAGAGGCAATAATATCCCTCTTGCCTCCAGAAAAAACATTTAAACTAATTGATATTAAAAAATTTAGAAAATATATTAAATTTGTCTACTTTCGAGAAAAAAGTTCCTTTAAAATAAAGGTATAACAATAGGCAAAGGAGTACAGAAAGATGCAAAGCTCCAGAATATTTATGGTTACGCTTTTTAGTGTTTCACTTTTCATCGCTGTTATCTCGGACGGAATCATCGTCGAGAGCTCTGCATATATAAAAGCCCTGGTCATATACCTGCTGTTTTCCTGCTTGTATCACCATTTGCGGATTATCAGCAGAAACGGAAATACCTCGATTGATTATGGGATTAATTACAGTCTCTCCATTGGGCTTTTTACAGGGCCATTAGGTTTATTTATATTTGAAGCCATCTATCGATTTTGCGTTTATTTTTATAAAAAACACACAAAAACAGACGATCCGGATGAATTTTTCCATACATTTTATAACATTGGCTCCTTTGTGATGAGCAACTCTATCGCATTCTATTTATTCAATCGGCTATATCCCCTCTTTCAGGATGCGGCATTCGGTTTTTGGATAGTCATGCTGCTGCTGATTACCGTAACATCCATGCTTTCAGACATTTTCCTGATTACCGTGTTTAAATTGACAGGTGACATTAAAACGAAGCAGGAAGCGATTGAATTTATCAAAACCAGAAGTGTGCTGGATATGGGGAAGATTGCCTTTACTAATGGTCTTTTGCTGTTATTCTTGAATGAGGGAAAATGGGAAATGCTCATAAGTCTGTTTATACTTAATTATCTTGTAAGCCGCTCCTTCCTGTCGAAATCGCAGATGCTGCAGAATAAAATCGAACGCGATAAATTTGAGCAGATGGCCTATACGGACTTTCTTACTGGAGTTTTTAACCGTGCTTATATGGATAAAAAAATGACAGAACTCAATCAATCGGGGGAATACATCGGGATTGTAGTGGCAGATATCGACAAATTCAAAAGGATTAATGACAGCTATAACCACGCTGTGGGCGATCAGGCAATCAGGCATTTTGCCGACTCATTGAAGAGCTATCTCTCCAAAGATGATTACTTGTTCAGAAGCGGCGGAGAGGAATTTACCATAATTATGAGATTCAGGTCATATGAAGAATGCTTGAATTTAGCCCAGAAAATACGCAAAGGCATTGAAAACAGCACGTTTCATACAGACTTTAAAGAGCAGTCCATTTCTCTTTCCTACACGGCATCCTTTGGACTTTTTTACTATAAAGTGAACGAGATGCTTTCTATTGAAAAAGCTTATGTATACGCAGACCAGCTCCTTCTGCAGTCCAAGGACATGGGAAAAAACAGGCTATCCTGCCGGGAAGAGCCAATCCATCAGCATACCCCTAAAGAAGCAGTACTTACAAACGCATAGGTATATTTGCAGCAGCCGCCGGTTTGAGCGGCTTTTTTTATGGGAATAATACCTTTGCTTTTCGAATAAGTTTTAATACTGTTATTATTCTGAAAAAATATTCTTTTATTTAATTCTCAGAAAAAATCAATTTATTCTGCCTGAAAAGTCAATAATAACCATCGTTACATAAAATTTTTTTTGACAATTAGGAACTATGAAAGATATTATAGAATAGCTAAAAGGAGGATGAAACATGTCAGATTTTAATAGGCAGAAAATTGTTGAAAGTGTGCCTCAAAAAGGTTTCTTTGGACATCCTAAAGGCTTGTTCACACTTTTCTTCACTGAGTTTTGGGAGCGCTTTTCTTATTATGGAATGAGAGCGATCCTTGTATTCTATATGTATTATGAGGTTTCAAAAGGCGGTTTAGGCCTGGACGAGCCGACAGCTTTAGCAATCATGTCCATTTATGGATCATTGGTGTATATGTCAGGGATCATCGGCGGATGGATGGCCGACAGATTGTTCGGAACCTCCAGAGCTGTATTCTATGGAGGAATTTTAATCATGCTCGGCCATATTGCCCTTTCTATTCCTGGCAGCCTGGCTATGTTCTTTGTTTCCATGGTGCTGATCGTATTAGGTACTGGATTATTGAAGCCAAACGTATCAAGCGTGGTTGGGGATATTTACAGCCCGGAAGATAATCGCCGCGATGCCGGTTTCAGTATTTTCTATATGGGTATCAACCTTGGCGGATTCCTTGCTCCATTAATTGTCGGAACAGTTGGAATGAATTATAATTTCCACCTAGGTTTCGCAATTGCAGCTGTTGGTATGTTCTTTGGTTTATTAGTGTTTATTTTTACGAAAAAGAAAAATCTTGGATTAGCAGGAACTTATGTATCTAATCCATTATCTGAAGGCGAAAAGAAAAAGGTATATACAAGAATTGGCCTTGGCGCCGTAATTATTGCCATCTTAGTGGCAGTGGGCATCCCAACTGGGCTTTTAACGTTTGATTCCTTTATTGCCCTTGTTGGTATTTTGGGAATTGGTCTTCCGATCATTTACTTTACTGTGATGTACCGAAGCCCTAAAACAACAGAAGTGGAACGTTCACGCATCATTGCTTATATTCCATTATTCATTGCATCTGTTATGTTCTGGGCTATCCAGGAGCAGGGTTCAACGATTCTTGCGAATTATGCGGACAAGCGTACCCAGCTTGACTTTATGGGACTTGATATTTCACCGGCATGGTTCCAGTCTCTAAACCCTTTGTTCATCATTTTCTTTGCGCCAGTTTTTGCATGGCTGTGGGTGAAGCTTGGCGACCGCCAGCCTTCAGTACCTCAGAAGTTCTCTCTGGGTCTATTATTTGCCGGATTATCTTTCATTGTAATTCTGCTTCCAGCCTATCTTGGCGGAACAGATTCTCTTGTAAGTCCATTATGGCTGGTTCTTAGCTACTTTATTGTTGTTCTTGGTGAGCTTTGCTTATCTCCAGTCGGACTTTCAGCCACAACAAAATTAGCGCCTGCTGCTTTCTCCGCTCAAACGATGAGCCTTTGGTTCCTATCAAACGCGGCCGCACAGGCAATCAATGCACAGATTGTTAAGTTCTATTCACCAGAAACCGAAATGACTTACTTTGGTGTAATTGGTGCAGCTGCGATCGTGCTATCCATTATACTATTCATGTTGAGTCCTAAGATTCAAGGATATATGAAGGGTGTACGTTAATAGAAAAGCGGAAGCACCTTGCCCACCCCCGACAAGCACAAGACAAGCCCCCTTGCCTTTTTGGGAGGATTGGCTTGTGACCTCGAGGGGTAGGCGCAGGAGCTAGACAGTTTTCGATTTTTTTAATTTTCCCCTTGTTATTTTAGAAAAGCGGAAGCCAGAAGAGTGTGTGCTCTTCTGGCTTTTTTTGTACGGCTTATTCGGATAAAATCTGCTTGGCCGGTAAGTTCGTCAATTTGGCCTGTATTTTCTTATAATTGGCCGGTAAATCCTCTATTTTGACCGGTAAAATACTGCTTTTATTTCCCCCATTTCTCAAGCATCGGCCCCTCATCTCCATAGACAGGATCAGTCTGCGGAACAGGGACATTTTTTATTTCAGCCAGCGCCTGTACACGGTCTGATGGATCCTTTTTTTTCATATTCGGGCTTGTTCCGACGGGGTAGGCACCCACGACTTCGAGGTCCGGACTGCTTTCAGCATTCCTATGTCCTGTGCCTGCAGGAAGGAGAATGGCGTCGCCCTGCTTAAGTACAAGGCGTTCCCCCTGGTCACCGCCAATGAGTACGGTGGCTTGTCCTGCTTTGACACCCAGCACTTCATGAGTATTGCTGTGATAATGGTGGTAATCATACACCCCGCCCGTCCAGCTGCCGGTCCATTGATGTCTGTTAAAAGCCGCCTCTATTTCATCAGGCTGATCCTTAAAAACGGCCTTGTAGATGATAACAGGGAGGTCAGGATTGTTGGGTATTTGCCCATCATCCGCAAGCTGGATTGTTTGAATTTGGCTTTTCATATGAACCGCTCCTTTCGAATTGCTTCAATTACTTTGTTTAAATGTGTCTCCGCCTTTGATGGTTCCGTTTTGGAAGCCTTTGTAGAACCATGACTTTCTCTGCTCTGACGTTCCATGAGTAAAGCTTTCCGGCACCACATAGCCCTGAGCCCGTTTTTGAAGGGTGTCGTCCCCTACTGCCGTTGCAGCATTCAGGGCTTCTTCCAGATCGCCTTCCTCTAAATATCCCATTCCCTGGGCATGGTGGGCCCAAACGCCTGAATAGTAGTCGGCCTGCAATTCAAAGCGGACAAGATACTGATTAAACTTTTCTTCACTCATACTCTGGCGGAGAGGCATGATTTCCTCAGTGGTTCCAAGCAGCGTCTGCACATGGTGCCCCACCTCATGGGCTATGACATAGGCCATGGCAAAATCGCCGGGAGCCTGGAATTTCCTTTGCAGCTCTTCGTAAAAGCTTAAATCAATATACAATTTTTGGTCGCCTGGACAATAGAAAGGCCCTACTGAAGAGGACGCTGCCCCGCATGCAGACTGTACGCTGCCTGAGTATAAAACAAGGGTCGGCTCCTCATATTGCAGCCCCTGTTCTTCGAATATTTCCGTCCAGACTTCTTCTGTATCAGCCAGCACAACAGAGACAAAGTCAGCAAGCTCTTTTTCCTGCTCTGATTCTTCATATGGCACAGCTGTTCCGGAGTCTGTTCCGGCCATATTGCCTAAAAGCTCTCCCGGATCACCGCCGAGGAAGGTAAATAACAATACAATAATAATTCCGCCGAGGCCGCCGCCGATCAGGGTTTTCCCCCCTCCGCCCATGCCTCTCCGGTCTTCAACATTAGAACTCGCTCTTCTGCCTTTCCACTTCATGTTTCAGCCTCCTAATGTAACGCCTTTTATCATTCATTTGATTAGTGTATACCCGAATAGAGGGGATTTATTAACTTAGCAGAAGTAAAAAAAGGTGCCTGCTGCGAACAGGCACCTTTATCTCGTATTATTTTTCTATCGCGCCAGCAGGATCATAGAGGCTCAGGTCAATATCCACCTCTTGCCCGAGAGCAATCTTGGCCAGCTGGGCGCCAAGAAAGGGCCCTGCGGTTAGCCCTGAGGCTCCAAGTCCATTTGCTATGTAAAGACCCTTAACACCCGGAATTTGGCCTATAATGGGCAAGAAGCCTGGTGTATAGGGGCGGAAGCCCACCCGTGCTTCTGCGAACGTTCCATCAGCCAATCCCGGTGCTATAGTTAACGCTTTCTCAAAAATTTCATTCAAGCCGCCTGCAGTTACTCTTATATCGTAGCCCATATCATCCTCATGGGTGGCACCAACAACGATGCGGCCGTCTTTAAAAGCCAGAATGTATTGATTGTTTGGCGGCATTACAACCGGCCAGGTGCCCGTATCCTCCCCTTCAAGCTGAAGATGGACAATCTGGGCTTTTTGCGGCTTCACATCCAATTGAATACCAAGCGGCTTTAAAAGCTCACCAGCCCACGCTCCAGCCGCTGCAATCACACTTTGCGCTTTATATTGTTTTCCGCCGGATTTGACGCACCTCATCTCAGCTCCTTCACACATTAGTTCAGCTGATCCCTGCACCAGCTCTGCACCATGCTTTTCAGCCGCCCGCAGCAGGGCGTCCCTTAGTTCCCGGCCGTTGACGCGCGCCGCACCGCTTACATGAACCGAGGCATATTCCTTCGATAGTGGCGGGAACAGCTCCAATGTCTGATCTGGGGATAATGGTGTAATCTCTCCCATTTCTGGTGCATCGCCGCGCCTTTTTACAGCACGTTCTTCCATTTTCTCAAGCTTTACAGGGTCGGTATGAAGGCTGACGGCTCCTACTTTCTGATAACCCGTCTCTGTCTCTCCGTCCTTTTCAAGCTCCCGTATGAGTGTTTGATAATAGGCCGCTCCCCCTCTGGCCAGCGCGTACCACGCCTTATTCCGCCGCTGTGTCAGCCATGGGCAGATAATACCGGCCGCTGCGTCTGTTGCCTGCCCCGGGTCTTTGCGGTCAATAACGGTGACATTTGCACCTGCCTTAGCCAAATGGTAGGCTGCAGAAGCCCCCAGTATTCCTGCACCAATGATGATATGACTTTTCATAATGACTCCTTTTCGCGAACTTGTTTGCCACTTATTTTACAAGAGTTTGGGGCAGGGCACAAAAAAATCATGGTAGATGCTTTTAGAAACATTTGCACGGTTATGGTACTGGAAAGTTGCTGGGACGCGAAGTGACCGATAAAGTGGGATTCTGCCCGATATCCTTAGAAAAGTGGCCGATATAATGAAATATTGACCGATAACCTTGGCAAAGTGACCGATATATTTAAAATCTGACTGAAATACCTGGTGCAAGCCCTGATAAAGGTAATTTCCTGCGCCTAAATCCTAATCTAGCAATAAAAAATCCCCTTTCTGACCGCTATCCTTTGTCCTGCGGCTGAATTCGATACAAAAAAACTGCATGACAGGCATAAAACCCATCATGCAGCTCAATTAAAACGGCTTATTCGGTTCATAGGTCGGCTGCTGGTTTTGAGCCTGATACTGCTGGCTTTTGGCTGCAGCATCCTGAACGTTTTCTTCAAGAGCAAATTCTGTGTCCATTCCTTTTTTGAATTGATCCGCCTGGTTTTGGGCGGTTACAATCTGCTGTTCTTCTGTTACTTTATTCGGCTGCTTTGGCATCACTATCTCTCCTTTATTTTAGAAGTATATATATAGATTTTCCAAAGCTTCAGGCACTATTCATCTTTTTACAGGTCCACCTTTGTTCCGATGCCTTCGAGAACTGCTTTTTCATAAACGGCGGCAGCTGCAGCGAGGTCAAAGTAGGCAATGCCGACTGATTTGAAAAAGGTAATCTCTTCATCGTTTTCTCTGCCTGCTATCATTCCGGCTGATAATTGCCCGATTTCGCCATGAAGGTCCGAAAAGCTCCAGATGTCTTCGGCGGCAGGAATAATAAAATCACCTGCTTCATCTTTTACCCCTTCTGTAGTGTCCACAACGATCTTAGAGCTTCGCAGCAGTGTGTCTGTATCGACTTCCTGCATATGCGGAAGATAAGAGCCTACCCCGTTAATATGCGTACCCGGACGGAGAGCCTTGCCGGAGAATACCGGCTTTTCCGAGCGGGTGCTGCAGATGACAATATCCGTCCGGGAAACAGCTTCATCTGCATTTTCCATGATGGTCATCTCACCTTTAAATTCATGAAATTTTTCAGCAAACTCATTAGCCTTTGCAGCCGTCCGGTTGTATAGGAAGATTTCCTCTATTTCGCGGACCTCCAATACGGCATTCAGCTGTTCTTCAGCCATTGCCCCGCAGCCAATCACGGCCACAGAACTTGCCGATTTTTTTGCCAGATGCTTGGTGGCAATGCCGCTCACTGCCCCGGTCCGGAGTCTTGTCAGGTAAGAGGCATTCATGCATGCCAGATGTTCCCCTGTTTCCGTATCACTTAATAAAATGACTCCCTGAGTGGTCTTTTTGCCGATCTCAGGGTTCTCCGGAAAGATGGTGACCACCTTCACAGCCGTTTTTCCGATTGGCGGCATGGCGCTCGGCATATAAAGGGCAGAGGCCTGTCTCTCCGGAAAGTCCAGGACGGTTCTATGGGGATTTCGGATTTTCCCCTCCAGATTATGAACCAGGGCATTTTCCAAATCTTTAATGGCTGATTCCATCGTATAGATGGATTTGATTTCTTTTTCAGATAATAAAAGCATGAACTCTACCTTTCTAAGCTTTTTGATCGGTTTGTCCGAGGCCCGTATGGAATGAATTATCTCCTGGCAGATCAGAATCAAGGTCCTGATTGCTTCGGTCACGGACGGATGCAATTGCAATCAAAGAGATGGCGGCTGCAAGCATGATGTATAACGCTACAGGAACATAGGAATTGTCATATTCATTCAGCAGGGCAGTTGCAACGAGAGGGGCGGTTCCTCCCGCCAGAGCGGCCCCAATTTGATAGCCCAGCGTGATGCCGGTATAGCGTACGTTCGACTTAAATATTTCAGAAAACATCGTCCCAAGTACAGCGGTGATGGGAGCCCAGATGATGCCGAGACCCAATATGGTAGCCACAACCAATAGAACTGCTGAACCCTGGTGAAGCAGCCAGAAGTATGGAAAGGCATAAAGCATCATCAGGACCGTTCCGCCCACATACAGCTTTTTTCGGCCAATTTTATCAGACAATTTCCCCATGATCGGGATTAGAATAGTAGTAATAATTGTTGCAATTGTAACGGCATTCAGAGTAACCGTGCGCGAGAAACCAAGCTGTGTTGTCGCATAGGAAACAATAAATGTTCCGAAGATATAAAATGGCGCTGTCTCCACCACTTTTGCTCCGACAGCAATCAATACTTCCTTCCAATGGCTTCGCATCGTTTCCACAAACGGAATCTTGGCGATTTCACCTTTCTCCTGAGCCTTTTTAAAGGATGGTGTTTCATCAATGCCTTTTCTAATCCATAAGCCAAAAAAGACAAGCAGGGCACTTAGAATGAACGGGACACGCCATCCCCATGATAAAAAGGCTTCTTCAGGCAATAAAGTCATGATGGATAAGGCAAGCGTTCCAAGGAGCATTCCAATTGTGACACCCATTTGTGGAATACTGCCAAAGAAGCCGCGCCGATTTTTTGGGGCATACTCAACAGCAAGCAGAAGCGCGCCGCCCCATTCTCCTCCGAGGCCGATACCTTGTATTAAGCGTAAGAGAATCAGCAGGATCGGTGCTGCCGCGCCTATATTATCATAGGTAGGCAAAAAGCCCATAAGGACTGTTGCACCGCCCATGAGGGACAGTGTGAGCACAAGGGTTTTCTTTCTGCCGATTTTATCGCCGATGTGGCTGAAAATAACGCCACCAAGCGGACGGATGAAGAAAGCAAGTGCGAAAGAGGCATACGCCAGCATCAAACCGACAGCCGGGTCATCGCTATGAAAAAACATTTGATTAAATACAAGTGCAGCAACCGTCCCATACAAAAAGTAATCAAACCATTCGATGGAACTTCCGATCAGGCTTGCAATCAGCACTTTCTTTTCTAATTTCTTTTCCATACCATTTCCCCCTCTCTTGACTGTAAAAATGTACAAGTTCATCATAGTTTATATTATTTTGATATTTCAATATATTTTTAAAATTGACTGATAAATAGAACTTATTTACCTGTCCAATCCCTAAGGTGAAAGTATGGGAATGTTTTTGTTATAATCATAATACTTAGATGGAATTTGATCTTAACTGGAGTGAACACGTTGAATACAAAAAAAGCACTGCCTCTTTTATTCGCAGTTATGTTTCTTGTTATGGTGGGGTTTGGAATCATCATTCCTGTCATCCCCTTTTATGCGGAAGAGTTAGGGGCCTCACCTACTGAACTGGGCCTGTTAATGGCCGTTTATTCGCTGATGCAGCTGCTGTTTGCTCCTATGTGGGGGCGTGTTTCCGATAAAATCGGACGCAAACCGGTCATTATGATCGGCATTTTTGGCCTTGGCCTGTCTTTTTTCATGATGGCCTTATCCACTGAGCTTTGGATGCTGTTTGCTGCCAGAATCATCGGCGGCTTCCTGTCATCTGCCAATATGCCGACTGTCATGGCCTATGTAGCGGATATTACATCTGAAGAAGACCGCGGAAAAGGGATGGGGATCATTGGAGCTGCAGTGGGCTTGGGGTTTATTTTCGGGCCTGCAATCGGCGGCATCTTTTCCCGGGAAAGTTTGAACATTCCTTTCTACGCGGCAGGAACATCTTCGTTTATCACATTTTTCCTTGTCATGCTTGTGCTGAAAGAATCCCTTTCACCAGAGCAGCGCAGCCAGGGAACTGCTAAGCGTCCAGGTCTTTTAACAGCCTTAAGCGGGAACACTGGAATTTTATTTATCCTTCAGCTGTTTGTTTCGTTGTCACTGGCAGGCCTTGAAGCAACTTTTGCGTATTTTGCAGCTGACAAGGCAGGTCTTGGCACCGTGGAGCTTGGCTATATCTTTATGATCATGGGATTTGGAGGCGCCCTTGTACAGGGCGGTTTAGTAGGAAGAATGACGAAAAAGTACGGAGAAGGAGCTGTGATTCAGCTGGGAATTATCATCTCCGCCATTGGCTTTGGACTTATTCTCCTGGTTGACAGTTTTACCACAGCAGCGATTTTCTTAACAGTTTTCGGCATCGGAAACGGGTTTATCCGCCCAAGCGTGTCTTCCCTGCTGACAAAGACATCTCAGACTGGACACGGCAGCACAACCGGCCTGCTTTCATCATTTGACTCCCTGGGACGCATTATCGGGCCTCCGCTGGGCGGCTGGCTTTTTACCATGAGCATCGGTGCCCCGTACATCTCGGGAATCCTGCTTTCCGGAATGGCATTCGTGTTGTATCGTGTTTATTCATCCAAGGTAAACAGCACCCAGTCAATTACATCTTAAAAACAGAAAAGGAGGCCGCTCATGCCTCCTTTTTCTATTTCTGCAATATAGCCTGAATAACATGTCCCGTACCTGTATGGCCTTTTCCTTCTACTCTTTCCTGTTCGCCATAAAAGAAATGAAGGACTTTATAGCTCTTTATCCATTGGAGAAGATCTGCCGGATCATAAACCATATCAATACTTTTCGGTCCGCCTGTACCATAGCGGAGTTGATCCTCCGAATAGACTTCAAGCATGACGATTCCACCCGGCTTTACAACGGAAACGAGCTTATCGAAAACAGTCTTTTGATCCTTTTTCCGAAAATGGCCGAAAACCATAATCGAAGCATCATACTCCCCAGATGGCACAGAATCATGAATGAGATCCTTCTGTCCTGTTTCGACTCTGACATGATGGCGTTCAGCCAGCTGCTGCGTTTTAATTAACCCGCTTTGTGTATAATCCCATGCGGTTACCTCATGCCCCTGCCTGGCAAGGAATACAGCATTTCGGCCCTCACCCTCGGCCAAAGCAGCAACTCGTTTATGCCCTTTAAGCCGCCATGTTTGCTCTCTGATAAATTCATTGGGCTCCTCGCCATATAAATATCCTTCTGCGGAGAACTTTTCTTCCCATAGATTTGCCAATATAACCACTCCTTCCTGTTAAGGTATTCTAGAAGTGATTATGGAAATCCTATTGTATAATGGAAAAAATGCCAGCAGTAGAGGTGGATGGAGATGAAAGAGCTGACAGCGATGGAAGAGGTGCATCAGTTTATTCAGAACGCTGAGCTTGGCCTAATTTATGTGCTGACTGACAGCTGAAGCGTCTGTCATGGCCTGCTTCCTCAGGTTGAGGAAGTGTTGAAAGATTATCCCCGTATAGAAGCACGATTTGTGAATGCAGGCAAGGTCACTGAAATAGCCGGGTACCTCATGGCTTTTACAGTGCCTGTGATTGCCTTATATCTTGATGGAAGAGAGGTTTTGAGGGAGGCGCGGTTCATACCGGTCGAGAGGCTGCGTGATGATTTAAAGAGGATCTATGAGGGTGTTTTTGATGTATAAAGGAAGGACTGACGGTGCTTTTCCGCCGGTCCTTTTTGACTATTCAGCTGATGGTATTAGATAATCAGCATTGCATAATGAATAAGAATTCGATTGTTATAGGGAATAGATTTGCAGTAAATTAGAATATTATTATCTTCCCCTATTAAATAACCCCAAATTTTATTGTCATAATTACCTACAAACACTCCCAATAATCCATCAATTTATCGAAACCTAATTCTTTTAGCCCAGATTTAATACTTAAATCGCCTTTTAATTTCCCCAATTAACAGAATGTTCTTTCTTCTTTATACTTTTCAATAGAAAGTCCTTTTAAACTATGAATCAAGTATTTAGGGAGGTTGGATCTTGATTATTTTAAAGCAGTCAATAGGGGTGATTCCCCAGCTGCTTTAAGGGTGGAAGACTATATTTTTGAAGAGGAGAATGGGCACGAATGGGAGATTTCAGGTTTAAAAAGTATTTAACAGCTGCCATGGCTGCGGCAATGTTAGCTGTTCCGCCCCTGCAGGCTTCTGCAGATGATTCTGGAAAGGGCATCCTAAAAGGTGCAGATGGCAAAGCGGCCATAACCGATCTGCAAGGGATGAATGCAAAAGCCAGTAAAGGCAAGCATGTCATCACCCTTATTACAGGTGATGTTGTAACCGTAACAGAATTTGCAGATGGAAAGAATATCATTCATGTTGAACCAGTGGACCCTTCCGCAAATGGAGCACGAATTTTGACAGCCAACAAGGAAACGTATGTCATTCCTGATCAGGCTATGCCCTATCTGGCTTCCGGATTTTTGGACCAGGATCTGTTCAATATTACCGCTTTAATTAAAGATGGCTATGATGATGAGAATCAAAAGGAATTGCCGGTCATCATTCAATATTCCGAGTCCAAAGGCCGTTCAGCTGATGTCCATCCAGCCCCAAAGGGCTCAAAGAAAACCCATGTGCTTGAAAGCATAGATAGTGTAGCAGTCTCAGCTAATAAGAAAGAAACAAAGAATTTCTGGGAAGAAATCACTAAAGCAAACAAGACTTCTAAAACAGCTAAGGCCGCACTGGCTCCGGGCATTGAAAAAATCTGGCTGGATGGCCGTGTCGAAGCTTCTCTTGAACAAAGTGTCCCACAGATCGGAGCGCCTTCTGCTTGGGAATCCGGCTATGATGGAACAGGCGTAAAGGTGGCTGTTCTTGATACCGGAATTGATTCAGAGCATCCGGACATTGCAGGCCAGCTGGATGAGGCAGTGAGCTTTGTGCCAGGAGAGGAAGTTACCGACAGACATGCACACGGAACACATGTGGCTTCCACAGTACTAGGCACAGGTCAAGCATCTGAAGGGCGGAATAAGGGTGTGGCTCCCGGCGCCCGTCTCCTTGTAGGAAAAGTACTTAGTGATGAAGGCTTTGGCCAGGATTCCTGGATTATAGATGGAATGGAATGGGCTGCTGAAAATGCCAAAGTCGTCAATATGAGCCTTGGAAGTTCTGAACCAAGCGATGGAACAGACCCGATGGCTCAGGCTGTAAACAATCTTAGTAAAGAAACAGGTTCCCTGTTTGTTATTGCTGCCGGGAACACTGGCAGTGAAGGAATTGGATCACCAGGAGCGGCTGATGAAGCTCTTACTGTTGGCGCCGTGGACAAGTCCGACAATCTTGCCTGGTTCTCGTCTAAAGGGCCTAGCTTTGGAAGCTCAGGATTAAAGCCTGACCTCACTGCTCCTGGAGTAGGAATTATGGCTGCGCGTTCTCAGCATACGAACCAGGGAAGCGGCTCTTATATGAGCATGGATGGTACCTCAATGGCAACGCCTCATGTTGCTGGAGCCGCAGCCCTTCTCTCCCAGCTCCACCCTGATTGGACCGGAGAACAGCTTAAGGAAGTTCTGATGAGCACCACAAAGAAGCTAGAGGACATTAAGCCTTTTGAAGGCGGAACAGGCCGTCTTGACACTGTAGCCGCGCTTGGTGATGTAAGGGCTACCGGTTCACTGGATTTCGGCTTCTATGACTGGCCTCATGAGAATGATGCTCCGGCTGAGAAGACCATTACGTATTCAAACGACAGCAACCAGGATGTAACATTGGATCTGTCAGTATCGATGAAAGATAGCCATGAAACCGACGCTCCTGCCGGATTGGTAAAGCTTTCATCAGAAAAAGTGACTGTTCCAGCTAACGGAAGTGCCTGGGTTACCGTTACACTTGACCCGAATAAGGGGGAATTTGGCGCCCGTTATCAGGGCCATATTAGTGCTTCGGCAGAAGGCCAAAAGGTTGTCCATACGTCATTAGGCATGATTAAAGAAGATGAAAGGTACCCGCTTACCATAAAGGCGATTGACCGTGACGGAGAAGCTGCCTCTGCATACTTCTACCTTTTGGGACCAACTGGCGAACCACAGTTTATGTCAGTGGAAGGCACGAAGGAGCTGCGGCTGCCGAAAGGAACGTATTCAGTTATGTCGATGATGGCTGTTGATGCAGATACAGATCAGGCAGGTGTAGCGCTTGTCGGCGACCCGGAAATTAATCTGGATGGACCTCAGACAGTTATGCTGGATGCCCGCATGGCCAACGAAATTACTGTGGATGTTCCGAAAGAAACAGAAGCCAATTACAGAAAGCTGGAATATTACCGCAGCATCAATGGAAACCAGGTGAATGACATTTACATTATGCCGGTAGTGGTGGACAAAATGTACGCTGCACCTACAGAGAAAGTTAATGTTGGTGAATTCACGCAGGCAACGCGCTGGCGCCTGGCAGAACCAATGCTGACAATCGGCTACAAAGGAAAGGAATTGGATGATATCCCGCAGGCAGGAAGCACTCTCCTGAATGACAAGTATAATTTGAAGGCTGTCTATGCCGGAAATGGATCTCCAGAGGATTATGAAAAGCTGGATGTGAAAGGAAAAGCAGCAATAGTGGAGCGCAGTGATGATTTAACAGGATCTGAACGTGCTGCAGCAGCGTTAGCAGCAGGAGCAAAACTATTGATTACCGTTAATGATGGACCTCAGGAGCTTAGTGAATGGGTAGGAATAGAAAATGAAGATTTTTCACTTTCCAACAGCCCTCTCCCGGTTGCCGGTGTCAGCGGCACTGAAGGCAAAGAGCTGATCGCAGCTGCCAAGTCCGGAAAATTGACCTTAAAAGTCGAGGGTACTCCTGACTCGGATTATTTATATGACCTTGTGGATATGCATCATCAGGCAGTGCCTAAAAAGGTAAACTATTCACCGAAACCGAAGGACCTGGTCAAAATCACCTCTGAATATAAATCAGACCGTCCTGCACCTGGTGCTGAGTTCCGATACGATATCCTGGCGCACAGCTTTGCCGGAGTAGGCTTCCTGCAGACCCTTTCACTTCCGTCTGTCAGAACAGAGTGGGTATCGGCACAAAAAGGCACATCTTGGTATCACCAGGCTGGTGTTCTTGATGCCCAGTGGGAAGTAAGACAGCCAAAAGTAGAATATACACCGGGTCAGACATTGAATGAAGAATGGTTTTCACCTGTGGTCCGTCCTCGTTTTGGTGATGGTTTCTGGGCTCCATACCGTTCAGGCAATAATTTGATACTAAATGTTCCTGCCTGGGCTGACTCAGGACCTGGACATACAGGAGCAGACATGAATTACCCTGGCGATCAGACATTAAAGCTATATCAAGGGGATAAGCTGGTTAAAGAAGGAAAGGGCCAGGCACTCTACTTATTTAATGAATTTCCGGCAGAGAAAACCCAGTACAAACTCGTAAGTGAGGCTGCCCGTGATGCAGAGCGCTGGAACACATCAGTCCGTACACATACGGAGTGGACATTCTGGTCACAGAAGCAAGAAGATTTCCAGACTGCTCTTCCGCTGATTTCTCTTGATTATAAAGTGGATACTGACATGTCAGGCAACTCCACTGCCGGTAAAAAAATTAAGCTTGATTTATCAGCTGTTCAAATAGCCGATGCTCCTGAAAACGGCAAAATAAAAGGAGCCAGCCTTGACGTGTCCTTTGATGAAGGAAAGACATGGGAAGCGGCAAAATTAGTTTCCAAGGGCAATGGCTGGACCGCTGAAATCAAGAATCCAAAGATGAAGGGAAGCTCTGTCTCCCTGCGTGCCAGTGCATGGGATGATGCAGGCAATCGTGTAAGTCAGGAGATTATCAAGGCTTATGGTTTAAAGTAATGAAGAATGGATGAACCTCTTGTTAAGCAGTGGATGCTTACAGAGGATGCATGAACCAGGCAGCCAATGCCTGGTTCATTTTTTTAATAGATCAGTTAACCGTCTAACTTCGCAGCCTGCTAGGGCAGCTTTTGAAGGATCCGATGAGCCTTCCCCTGCGCTTTTCTAATTCCTATGCCCTATAATGGCTTGTCATTTCAGACAATGATCTTGCCAGAGTATTGAGTTTCATCCCAATTTCATCCGTTTTCTCCATCTGTTCTGTTTGAATGACGCTGGCGGCAAGCATCTCTTCTGCACTGGCCAATGTTTCCTGTGAAACAGAGGAGAACTGTTCAGCTCCCTGTTCAAGCTGCGGCAGCGTTTTTTCCAGGCCTTTCAGCTCCTTTTGCATGGTTTGAAGCTTTCCGCTTACATTAGAAATCTCATTCATCAGCTCGTCCAATGATATTTTGGATTGGCCCGCCATCTCAAGATTTCCTTTTATTTCTGTATGGAGCTGGTCAAATTCCTCTGAAGCTCTGAGTGTTATATTCTCCATATTGCTTATTCCCTGAGTGATATCTTCTGCAGCACCTGCAGATTGTTCAGCCAGTTTACGGACTTCTCCTGCGACCACGGCAAAGCCTTTCCCTGCCTCTCCTGCACGGGCAGCCTCGATGGAAGCATTTAAGGATAGCAGCCTTGTTTGTTCAGCAATCCCTTTTACCATTCCGACAAGATTTGTAATCGCTAAAGAATGGTCTTTGACCTCTTTTATTGTCAGGGTCAATTTTCCAAATTCCGAGCCAAAGGAATGAATAGCAGCGATCAGGTCACTGATGCTGTTACCGCCGCGCCTGGCAGAATCATTCATCACCTCCGAGCTGCGGTTTACACTTTCCATATGTAAAAACATATCTTCAAACTTATCTTTCATTTCTTTAAAACTGGCCGCACTATTTTCAGAACTGGCAGCGGTTTGCTCTGCCCCCATTTTCACAAGATGAATGGCTGATACCAGCTGCTGCCCGCTTTCAAGAGCGCTGCAGGATGACCCTTTCAGCTCAGTTCCCGTGCTCTCCAGCTCCTTCGTTGTCCCGGTCAGCTCCCGCAGCAGGCTCCTCATTTGTTCAATCATGCTGTTATAACTTTTCTGCAGAGAAACAATTTCGGGAATTTCTGTATGAATCTCAAGCGGGTTTTGCAGGTTTCCTTCCCGGACCTCCCGCATGGTGTTTCTTAATAAGTTCAAAGGCTGTGTTATTTTCCTTACAAAAAGACTGATAATTGCCGATGCAGCCGATAAACTGACCACAATCGCTGCAATCATAAAATACCCGATCTCATGAACATCAGACATATACGCTTTTGCCGGGATGAGAACTACATAGACTCCACTGATTTCCTCCATCTCCTGAAAGGCCGCCGTATAATCTGTCCCATTCATCTCAATGTGTATGACGCCATTTTTCATTGCGCTGATTTCATTGATCGTATCCTTTGAAAAAGTGGCATCTGTCTTGCTGCTGACCTTAAAAGGCATAATCTTGTTATCTGCAATATAGAAAAAATCAGAGTCAATCCCATCCGACTGCAGCTTTTTCTGCTGAGAACGGACACTGGCCTCGAGCTGCTGCTTAAAGTACGCATCATCACTGACATTCACAAACTTTAAGTTTTCCGCTATGTATCCCATCATTTCA
>NZ_CAXQGS010000114.1:0-9534 GCF_964223445.1 Cytobacillus sp. | reverse complement strand
CTGGACGACACGTGGTGGGGCCTTATGATCCCCTACATCTCCTTCACGCTGCCGTTTAATTCTTCTCATGTTTGTCTTTGGAGTTTATACCATCTCTGCAGTAATTCTGTCATTATCTCTGTCCATTACATGGTATACATTTGGGTGTTTAAGTATTGCTCTATCAGCTGGAATTGGGAATGGTGTGATTTTTAAGCTGGTGCCTATGTACTTCCAGAAGCAGGCGGGTATCGTAAACGGAATTGTTTCCGCAATGGGCGGCCTGGGAGGATTTTTCCCGCCGCTGATATTGACCCTGTTATTTAATATCACCGGCCATTATGCGATTGGCTTTATGGCATTGTCAGAAGTGGCGCTTGCCAGCCTGATTCTGGTTGTTTGGATGTATTTCCAAGGGAAAATGGAAATTGCAAGCCAGGTGATTGATCATACAATTGAAGGAATTCTGGTAACGGATAAGGGCGGCAAAATAATCTCTGTAAACCCTGCTTTCACAGAAATAACCGGATACAAGGAAGAAGAAGCAGTCGGCAAAAATCCGAATATCCTTAAATCAGGAAAGCAGGCTAAGGGCTTTTACCAGGACTTATGGACTTCAATCGAAAAAAATGGATTCTGGCAAGGGGAAATATGGAATTGCCGCAAAGACGGAGAAGAATATCTCCAATGGCTTACCATAAGTGCAATTAAAAATGATGCTGGAGATGTGGTCCAATACGCTGGCATGTTCAGTGACATTTCCAGCCATCGGGTCAAAAAAGCAAAATAGAAGCAAAAACAAAGTCATAAGGAGGAGGGGTGAAATGGAAACACAGCCAGCAAAGAAAAATATCAGTTCCTATATTATTCAGTCACAGGAAGATGAGATCAAGCGCATTGCCCTGGAGCTTCACGAAGGGGTCGGACAGACGCTTTACAGCTTATATACAGGCATGCAGTTCATTCAAACCGCTGTTGATCAGCCCGAGATGAAAGGCTATGTTGGAGATATGGCGCAATTGATGGAAAAAACAATTCAGGAAATCAGGCTTCTGGCTGTGGAATTGCATCCCCCTGCTCTGGGAACCCTCGGCCTGCTGCCGGCGCTGAAAACTTATCTGAAATTATACACCTCCACATATGGAATTACAGTGGATCTTAAAAATGAGGGGATGGAAGTCCAAATCAGTGAAAGGGAAAGCATAACTTTGTTCCGAGTTTGCCAGGAAGCTTTGGCAAACATAGCCAGGTATGCTGACACAATGAGTGCAGTTATCTTCCTGCAATGGAAACCGGGACAGCTTTCTATTAGCATTGAAGACAAGGGGAAGGGCTTTGATGTTAATGCCGGGATGCAAAAATCGACTGGCCTGGCTGCCATGATTGAAAGAATGTGTTTAATCAGCGGCAAGTGTGTCATCAGCTCCAAAATCGGCGATGGGACTACAATAGATATCAGCCTTCCGTTATACTAAGATTATACTTAACAAGGGACCTGCGCAAAGCGGCTCCCTTGTTGCCTATTAAAGATAATTTTTTCACTGAAATTGCTACTTTGTATTTCGAGGACTGGCTGGCGTATGCAGCCTTCCCCCTCGGATAGGCAAGGCTTGCACTTCTCGTGTGGATAAATGGTAAAGGGGGAGCAAGGTTGATCAATATTTTACTTTGCGACGACCACGCGGTAGTCAGAATGGGTTTGAAAATGCTTTTAAATAACCATGAAGACATGCAGGTGGTTGGTGAAGCTTCGGAAGGCAACGAAGGGATTCAGCAGGCACTTGAATTAAAGCCTGATGTGGTAGTAATGGATTTGAGCATGCCCCATGGAAAAGATGGCATGTCAGCAACGTCAGAATTGAAAAAATTTATGCCGGAAATAGCGATCCTGATTTTGACCATGCACGATGATGAAGAGTACTTATTCAGGGCGATCCAAGCGGGTGCTTCGGGATGTATTTTAAAAAGTGCCCCTCATGATGAACTGCTGGCGGCAATCCGGTCTGTTGCAAGCGGGAATGCCTATTTGCATCCTTCAGCAACTAAAAGGCTGATGGAAGAATATATCGGAAGTGTAAAGCAGGGTAACACCGATACATTCAATCTGTTGTCTGACAGGGAAAAAGAGGTTCTTACCTTGATAGCCAAAGGGTTTTCCAATAAGGAAATTGCTGAACAGCTTGTGATCAGTGTAAAGACAGTTGAAACCCATAAAGGTAATTTAATGGAAAAACTTCAGATGAAAACCAGACCGGAACTTGTTGCCTATGCCTTAAAGAAAGGGCTGCTTGGTTATGGAATATAAGGGGTGCAGCCAGGGAGAAAGCGCGCTTATTGATCAGGCTTGTGAAAAGGTGCTGGCAGAGCTGGACTGTGATTTTGTGGGATTGGCACTGCAAAATACAGATAGCCCGGATGTAAGGTGGCATTTTGCCGCTGGAAATATCAACGAAAAATATAAGCGGATTACAGTAAGGTACGGCAAAGGCATTGCAGGAAAGGTGATTTCAACCGGCAGGCCGATGTGCGTAGAAAACTTCCCTGAAAATGTCGCTGGAAAAGCTTTGGAATACCCGATTATGCTTGCTGAAGCCCTGAAGTATGCTTATGCTGTTCCCATTCATTTTAAAGGAATCCCCAAAGGAGTCGTTTTGATCGGGAACCGGTCCGGTCAGCCTATAAATGAAAACAAGCAAAGCACTGCAAGGGATGCAGCGAGGACACTTGAACTAAAGCTGAATGGTTAAAAAATGCAACTGGAGGAACGTAAATGGACAGGAATAATCAGTTGCCGAAAAAGAGAGAGATTGCTCCTGATTCCAGTGATGCAACGATTCTTGTTAATAAATTTGGGATCATCTCCTATGCGAACGAGCAGGCACATGAGCAATTTGGATATAGGGTAAATGAGCTGCAGGGGAAGAGCCTAAAGGAACTGCTTCCTGAGATCACTCTGCATGAAACTGAAGAGGGCAAAGTGGTTCACCAATATGGCCAGCATCGTAATGGTCAGGTATTTTCAATCTTTTATAGAATCAATTCTTTCAAGCAGGGAGAAGAAACCTTTTATTTAATCGTCTTTCATTCAGTCAAAGACCGTTCCCGATTAAAAAAGCAGCAATCATATCCATTAAAGGAATTGGTTGACCTGCAATTTGCCCTGGATGAATCAACAATTGTGGCCTTTACAGACAAAAAAGGAAAAATTACGTATGTGAATGAAAAGTTCTGTGAGGTGTCGAAATATTCTGCGGATGAGCTGGTTGGTAAAGACCATAGAATTATCAACTCATCCTACCATTCCAAAAATTTTATGGAGAACCTTTGGGAAACCATTTCGAGCGGGGAAGTCTGGCACGGTGAAATTAAAAACAAAGCTAAAGACGGAACTTATTATTGGGTGGATACCACGATCGTTCCCTTCATTGATGACAAAGGAAAGCCATATAAATACCTGGCGATCCGGAAGGAAATTACTGAATATAAGCGTGTTGTGGAGGAACTGAAAAATTCCGTAAACGAGCTGATTGATTTAAAGTTTGCCCTGGATGCTTCATCCATTGTGGCGATTACAGATCAGAAAGGTACCATTACGTATGTGAATGATCAATTCTGCAGCATCTCAAAATATTCACGGGAAGAATTGCTTGGACAGGATCATAGAATTATCAACTCAGGTTTCCACACCAAAGAATTTTTTAGAGATTTATGGAAGACGATTTCTTCCGGGAAGGTATGGAAAGGAGAGATCAAGAACAGAGCTAAGGATGGCACACATTATTGGGTGGATACCACAATCGTCCCTTTCCTTAATGAAAAAGGGAAGCCCTATCAGCATCTTGCTATTCGCCATGAAGTCACGCAAAGAAAAAATGCAGAAGAAGAGCTGCAAAAAATGATGACCAGGATCATTGATGTTCAAGAAGATGAACGGAAAAGACTGTCCCGGGAGCTTCATGACGGAATAGGGCAGAATTTGTACAGCCATCTGATTACCATTAATAGGCTTCAGGCTGAAATAAGCCACCCGCTGCTTGATCAAATGCAGGATGAGGCTGCTGAAATCATTGAGGAACTGAGAGACCTTTCATGGGAGCTGCGTCCTTCTGTACTTGATGATCTTGGTCTGATTCCAGCGATTCGATCCTACCTGGTCCGGTTCTCAGAACATCACAATATCAACGTCCATTTTGATTGCTACTTGGCTTCCCGTCTTAGTTCAAATAAAGAAATCACCATTTACAGGATCATTCAGGAAGCTCTAACAAACATAAGGAAATATGCTGAAACAGATGAAGCAGCAGTCACTATCAGGCAGATGGAAGATGAAATCCGTATAGTCATTGAAGATAAAGGAATAGGGTTCAATGTTAATGAAGTCTCCAGAGGAGTCGGTCTTTTCAGTATGGAGGAACGCGCAAAAGCTGCGGGAGGTTCCCTAAATGTTTATTCAGCAGAAACTAAAGGGACAAGAATTGTACTCGAAATTCCGCTATAAAAAAAAGCTGCCTAATCCAGGCAGCTTTTCTAAAAAATGCGATTTTAAAATATTGATCCTAATATCGTTCCGCCGATGGCACCTGTTACAACTATAATCCAGGGCGGCAGCTTCCAATAAACAAGCATGCTGAATAGGACTGCTGCAAAGGCAAAATCAGCCGGCTCCAGGATGCTGCTGGTCCAAATTGGATGATAAAAGGCAGCGATTAAAATGCCGACAACTGCAGCATTTACACCCATTAATGCACCCTTTATGTTAGGGTTGCGGCGAAGTGTTTCCCAAAATGGGAGGGTGCCTAGTATCAGCAAAAACGCGGGCAGGAAGATTGCGGCCGTTGCAAGCAAGCCGCCTTGCCAGCCATTCATCACTGCACCTAGATAGGCAGCAAAAGTAAACAATGGCCCTGGCACTGCCTGAGCTGCACCATAGCCAGCCAGAAAAGCTTCCTCACTAAGCCAGCCTGTTGGGACAAATTCACGTTCCAGTAAAGGAAGGACAACATGGCCGCCCCCGAAAACCAGAGATCCTGAGCGATAAAAGCTGTCAAAAAGGGCAACCCAATCCAATGCAGTCAGCTCCCTTAAAATGGGAAGCACTATTAAAAGGGCGAAAAACATCACTAAACAGCCAATGGCAAAACCTTTTGAAATGGGAAAATCCATCCTTGCTTCTTCGTTATCTGCATGCTTCTTATAGATTAAAAATCCAATAAAACCAGAGATAAGGATGACCGCAACCTGTGTAATGGCTGTCTGCCATAATAGTGTGGCGATGATCGCGAACAGTGCCAGCGTTTTTCGCGGCAGGTCAGGTACAAGCTTTTGGGCCATTCCCAATACCGCGTGAGCCACTACAGCGACTGCGACAATTTTGAGTCCATGGATCCAGCCGGCTTCCGCCGGATTAATGCCTTGAAGAAGAATGGCAAAAATAATCAGGGCAATAACAGATGGCAATGTGAAACCAAGGAAAGCCATAATGCCGCCGGCTACTCCAGCCCTCATGACACCAATGCCAATGCCAACCTGGCTGCTCGCAGGTCCGGGCAGGAACTGACAAAGTGCAACTAAATCTGCGTAGCTTTTCTCATCCATCCATTTTCTTCTGCGGACATACTCATCGTGAAAATAGCCTAGATGAGCTACAGGTCCCCCGAATGAGGTTAGTCCAAGCCTTGTTGAAACCATTAATATCTCCAGTAACGATTTTAAGCCAGTTCTGTTTTTGTTCATATGCATCTCCTTTAATCTTTAATCTCTTTAAAAAGCTCATAAGCTTTTTTTCTGGCTTCCTCCAGGACCGTAATTCCTTTTTCTGTTGCAGTGTAATATTTTCGGATTCGGCCATCTACATTTTTCTTCTCCTGATGGAGCAGCCCGTCTGACTCCATTGAATGCAGGATAGGATACAATGTTCCGGAACTGATGCTATATCCATGCTCTTTCAGCTCTTCCACCATCCAAGCGCCGAATACAGGGTGCTCCTTTGCATGGTGAAGAATATGGATTTGAATAAACCCCAGGAACAGCTTGCGCAATATTTTATCTTCCAAGCAAATGCCTCCCTTATTAATTTCGAAAATCGATATCGGAATTCGATAATTGGATGATACCAAAATAAACATGATAAGAAAAGGGGGAATTATTAATTTACAAAACTTTAACATTGACATAAAAAAGAACGCTCTTCCAAGCGTTCCATATTAACTATTCTGTTCATTTCTTAAAATTTCATAAGCATGATCACCGGCTGCTGCCGTTAAACTTTCCCACAGCTGATCGCGCAGTAAATCGAGTTCAATAATTCTTCTTGCCAAATCTATTGTATTTTTTGTTTCCATAAAGGCCCCCTGGTTAATAACGGCTTCGATTGCTGTGTTTTTTAAATATAACCTCAAGTTCTGTTAGGGTCAGCTTTTGCAGAGCCGGTTCAGAATGCTGATATTCGCTTCCTGATTTGACCAGCAGATCGATTAGATATTGCCGTTTTTTTTCAATGGCTTTCCGTAAATATTGCATTTTCTATCTCCTCTTTTCTTTAATGTTTTTGTTTATTCTAAAAGAAATTCAGCTCTTATTCAGTTATTATGTTAAGTTTTCTTACATTGTTTTTGCTGCTTTGTAAGATTTTCTGACAGGAATAATGAAAAAATTTGAAAGATTAGTATAATGAAAGAAATTGGTTAGATTGAGGTGACATGATTGGAAAGAGAAACATCCTATAAAACCAGAAAAGTCATTTCGATTGGGACGGTCAGCGAACTGACAGGACTTAGCGAACGCCAGATTCGATACTACGAAGAAAGGAAATTGATTTTCCCTGAAAGATCAGAACGCGGGAGCAGGAAATATTCTTTTCTCGATGTAGAGACTCTCATCGACATAGCCAACAAAAGGGAGGAGGGAGTCCGAACGGAGGAAATCCGCTCGGAATTAAAAAGGAAAAAGAAAAAAGACGATCAGGCATCACGTTCAAAAATGATTCAGGGTCAGCTAAATGCTCAGTTTGGAATACGGAAGAAATAATGGGAAAGTGATTATTCTGTAAGGGATAATCGCTTTTTTTATTCAATTTCTATACTGCCTTATAAAATAATGCAGACTAGGTTTACGAAACATTTTTATATAAATTTTAGACAAAAGGTCTTTCATTCGTTTATCATTTCCGTTAAGATGTAACCCTATATAAGAGGGTTTTTAAATTTTTGATTAATAAAGCAGGTGAAAGAATGGGGAAAGAATTCCCTCCAACAATAGAAGTAATTGAGATATGTTTGCTTGCGGGGAAAATCATGCTTCAGGGCGGTGCAGAAACGTATCGGGTAGAGGACACAATGACCAGGATTGCAGCCTCCCTGGGTATTCCGCATTCACATAGCTATGTGACGCCAACTGGAATCATATTTTCAACGGATGGAACTGAACCGGCAAAGCTGATTCGGATTTCAGAACGGTCAACGGATTTGTACAAAGTGACATTAGTGAACGGAGTTTCACGCAAGATCAGCAGCGGTGAACTGGATGGACAGGAAGCCCTGGCAAGGCTGAAGGAAATTGAAAGTGCCGACTATACTTTCCCTGTTTATCAGCAGATTCTTGCAGCCTCCATTGCAAGCGGCTGCTTTTTAATTATGTTCCTTGGAAGCTGGACAGATTTTATTCCAGCCATGATTGCAGGCGGGCTGGGGTTTGTTTCTTTTATATACGTACATAGGGTGGTCCACATAAAATTTTTCTCTGAATTTATTGCTTCATTATTAATTGGCCTTATCGCCTATTTCTTTGTGTACACGGGAGCGGGAACAGAACTTGATAAGATTATCATTGGTTCAGTAATGCCGCTCGTTCCGGGCCTGCTGATAACAAATGCAGTAAGGGACTTAATGGCCGGGCACCTTGTTTCTGGTCTGTCAAAAGGGGCTGAAGCCTTTTTGACGGCATTTGCCATTGGAGCTGGGATTGCTCTTGTATTCACTTTCTAAATGCATGAGCGGAGGAATATGCGTATGTTTATGTTGACACATATGATGACAAGCTTTATTGCTTCAGCAGGGTTCGGAGTGCTTTTCAATGCCCCGAAAAAATCGCTGCTGAAATGCGGGTTTGTCGGGATGGTTGGCTGGTTTGTTTATATTTTGCTTGTCAATTGGCAGTACGATGCTGTCATTTCGTCACTAATCGCAGCTTTTACCATTGCTGTAATCAGCCAGATTTTTGCCAAAATGTATAAAACACCTATCATTATTTTCAGTGTTGCCGGCATCATTCCACTGGTCCCAGGAGGGATTGCTTATGATGCAATGCGGAATTTTGTTGAAAATGATTATAATACGGCAATTCAGCTGGCCGCGAAGGCGTTCATGATATCCGGGGCAATCGCAGTCGGGCTTGTCATTTCAGAGGTAATCAATCAAATGATCCGCAAAGTTCAGTTTAAATCAAGAATCTAAATTGCAGGGAAGAATTATTACATCAGCCTTGTTTAGGAATTAAGCCGTAATATCTCCTCTAAATTATCAGACTCGTTCCAGAAATAAATAGGGACGGGTTTTTCTTGTAATAAATTCCTGGTGAATTTATAATCCTATTATGTTTGATTTTTTCAGAAAAAGGAGAATATGATGATCCGACGGTTTTTTAGCTACTATAAGCCACATAAGCGCCTATTCATTCTTGATTTTAGTTCGGCGGTATTCGTGGCAATTCTTGAATTGGGCTTTCCGCTTGCGGTTCAGTGGTTTATCGACAGCCTGCTTCCAAGCGGGAATTGGTCCATGATTGTATCCGTAAGTGCCGGCCTGCTTGCTCTTTATTTGACCAGCACACTACTGCAGTTTGTTGTTAACTATTGGGGACACAAGCTGGGCATCAACATCGAAACAGATATGCGGCAGCAGCTTTTTCAGCACGTTCAAAGGCAGTCTTTCCGCTTCTTCGATAATACCAAAACAGGGCACATTATGAGCCGGGTGACAAATGATCTTATGGATATCGGAGAGCTCGCCCATCACGGCCCGGAGGATTTGTTTATTGCGGTCATGACGTTTGTGGGTGCATTCTGGATCATGCTGACGATCAATGTAAAGCTCGCCCTTGTAACGATATTTGTTCTCCCGTTTCTTGTATGGCTGATTACATTCTGCAATATTAAAATGAACAAAGCATGGAAAAGGATGTACGGTGAAATTGCCGATGTGAACGCCCAGGTTGAGGATAGTGTATCTGGAGTACGTGTAGTTCAGTCTTTTACAAATGAAGCCTATGAGATTAAAAGATTTAGAGAAAACAATGGCAGATTCCGTCTTGCCAAGCTTGCAGCATATAAGATTATGAGCTTCAGTGCTTCCGGAGTCTATATGTTGACCAGATTAGTTACGCTGATTGTTCTTGTATACGGCTCCTGGCTGAGCTTCAATGGGCAGCTATCATATGGAGAATTGGTCGGATTTGTGCTCTATGTGAATGTACTCTTAAAACCGATTGATAAAATTAGCGCCCTTATGGAACTGTACCCAAAAGGAATGGCTGGTTTCAGATCGGAAGAGCACACGTCTG
>NZ_CAXQGS010000113.1:0-22313 GCF_964223445.1 Cytobacillus sp. | reverse complement strand
AGCACACTCAGACTATCGGGCTCCAGCTGCTCCTCTATCTTTTCAGATGGAATAAACTTAATATCAATCCGGTTCCAGTCTATAAACTGCATAAAATTGGGGAAGCGGCCATAGCCGTCAGCAGGCGGCAGCACCTTCTCCTCCGGCATCTGCATCATAACCCGCTCACCAAATACATCCACCCAGCTATGATCATAGGTAAAGGACTCCATTTTCCTAACTATGTACACAATATCGTAATCCTGAAAAATATCCTTCCTCACATTCGGATTCGCGCGCGAGCCATTCAGAATAACCGCGCGCACCCGCACATCCTCACGGGCTGTTGATAAAATCAGATTCATCATATCGGTTTCGGTTCTTGACTTCATAGGGCCTCCTGGATTGTTTGGTCGTACTATTAAGATACTTTTTTTAGGGGAGAATTCCTGCTATTTTCATTATAAACCGGAAAAAAGCAACTGAGCGGGAGGGAGGGGGTTCAGTATTTCTGATTGTTATTAATTCGGATTAACTCCTTTTTTATGTGCATCTCTCATATGGTCACTAATGATTTGGATTAACTCCCATATTTCATGGTGCATCTCTCATATGGTCGCTAATGATTTGGATTAGCTCCCATTTTTCTTGATGGATCTCTCATATGGTCGTTAATGATTTGGATTAACTCCCATATTTCTTGATGAATCTCCCTTTTCGTCGTTATTCATTGAGATTAAATAATTGGCACCAGATTCAGACAAATAGTTGCTATGAAGCTCTCATGAAGCCGAAAAAGAACCAGAGTCAAGAAAAATAGTCGCCATGAAGCCATTTAAACTATCAGAGCCAGCAACCTGCTGCCATAAAATTTCCATACGCAAAAAAGAATCAGGCACCTTCCAAGTACCTGATCCCCCATCCAATTAAGCATGCACCAATTTCACTTGCTGCTTCAAAATCTTCCCGCTCGCATTCCGCGGCAGTTCATCCACAAAGGAGTAAATACGCGGACATTTAAACTCAGCAAGGTGTTCAGCAGCAAATGCACGCAATTCCTCTTCAGAAGCATCTCCCTTCAGCACGACGACAGCTTTGACGGTCTCACCCCATTCTTCATGCGGCACACCGACCACACAGGATTCCAAAACAGCTTCATGCTTCGCGAGTACTTCTTCGATTTCACGCGGATAAATGTTGACGCCGCCCGAAATGATGACATCCTTTTTACGGTCCACAATATAAAAGTAGCCATCCCTATCCCGATAAGCAATGTCCCCGGTATAGAGCCAGCCATCCTTCATCGCCGCGTTCGTTTCTTCCGGGTTATTGTCATATCCCAGCATGAGGCTGTCGCCAGTCAGAAGAATCTCGCCGTATTCATTAGGGTCTGTATCTGTGCCATCCGGCCGGACCACCCGGATTTCCATATTAACCGTCGGATTTTTGCCGATGCTTCCGGCCTTTTCCAGATGCTCATCCGGATATAATAAAATTCCATTCGGTCCCGCTTCCGTCAGACCGTAAACCTGATAGAAGTTTTCGTTTTGAAATGCTTTTTTTACATGATGATAGGAGGCAAGTGCCAGCGGACCACCGCCATATGCAAAAACACGCATGCTGGATAAATCATGAGAAGGCAAATCCGGATCCTTGGCCGCAATCAAATAGGCAACCGGAGCCGCAAATGAGAAGGTCGTCTTTTCCTCCTGAATCCAGTTCAAGAAGCCTTTAGGCGTAAAGTCCCCGATCACATGGGTTGCGCCGCAATAAAACCCGCTCATGAAGAAAGTATTCAATGGAGCAGAGTGGGAGAGCGGCATCAGGGTAAGCATGGAGTCTTTATGCGACAAGCTGAAATTAACTGAAACTGCCGAGGCGATTGCCAAAATGCGTTCATGGTTAAACACCACTCCTTTTGGCGTCCCGGTTGTTCCGGATGTAAAAAGAATCTCGCAGATATCCAGCGAATCAATCGGTACATCGAGATTCCCGTCAGAAAAATGAGCAGAAGCCTCTGCCGCATTCTGAATCGAAAAATAGAAATTCAAATTCTCTTTTAACGAACTCACTGTTTCAGCAAGCTCATTCTCATACAGAACCCCAGCAGCATTCGCATTTTGAAAAATAGCCCCCAGTTCCTTCGGTATCAAACGGATATTCATCGGCATCGGAATGGCGCCGATTTTCATGCAGGCAAAAAAAGCAAAAAAGAAGTGCTCATTATTGCGCGACATCACCGCCACACGATCGCCGCGCCGGACTCCTTCTTCCTGAAGATATCGTGCCAGCCTGTTGCATGTGCGGTTCATGTCACCATATGTCAGGCGGTTTGACGCCGTAATAAAGGCGTCCTTTTCAGGAAACTTCCTTGCGTTTCTTTCCAATACTCCGTGAATCGTTGCTCCCACTTCAATCAGCCCCTTTTAATAAGAATAATTTTATGTTTTCACCCGGCTGTTTTCATATTTTTCTTTGTAAGTCAGAATGTCTTCCCGCAGCATTTGCAGCTGCATGATCTGCTCCTCGATTTCCTTTAGCTTGCTGTCAGCGAATGCAATAATCCTGCTTTTTTCCGCTTCACCTTCCGGATTTGATTCATAGAGACCAATCATCTCCTTGATTTCCTGGAGGCTGAAGCCGAGCTTTTTTCCGCGCAGAATCATCTTCAGGCGCCGCCGCTCCCGATTCGTATAGCTGCGCTGCTTGGTCAGGCTGTCCCGATTTTCTGATGTCAGCATGCCAATTTCCTCGTAATAGCGGATTGTTCTTGAGCTGATATCAAACATCGTGGCAAGCTCACTGATGGTAAAAATCTTTTCCTCTGTCATTTATGTATCCTCCTAGTTGACGTTAACGTTAGCTTAGTTTTATAATAATTCTGAAAATTATATTCTGTCAATTAAAAAAGGAGTGATTTTTCCATGAATATTACTTCCCGGGACGTGCAGACAAGAGGAAAGAATAGGTACTCATTTGATGAGTTTTTAGAGAAGCGCAGCGATCTGGATTGGTATAAGGATGATCCATTTTTGCAAAAAGCCCTGAAGAAATATGCAGACCTACAATACGAGCAGATACATAAAGAGCTTTTGGATTTTTCTCCTGCTGTTTCTTCCAAATGGAACACCCTTGCAGAAAGAGCGGCAAGGCCGGAAGTCCGCCCATATATGCTTCATTTTGATGCCTTCAATCACCGCATTGACCGTGTCGTCCGTCCAATGGAAACGCATCAGCTGGAAAAAGAAGTGTTCGGTGCAGGGCTTTTTTCCAGCCAAATGACATCCTGGGAAAGTTTCGCAAAGCGCATGCTGATTCATCAGCTGGGGGAGGCAGGTGTCGCCTGTCCGCTGACTTGTACGATTGGATTAATTGCACTCCTTGAACAATATCCGAATGAAGATATCCCAGAGCTGGAGCAAATTTTACAGCATACAAAAGAGGGGCTGGACGGGGACTTTGCAATCGGTGCCCAATTCATGACGGAGATTCAGGGCGGTTCCGATTTGCCTGCCAATGTGCTTGAGGCCGTTTCAGAAGGAAAAAACTATCGGCTGTACGGCAATAAATTTTTCTGTTCGGTTGCCCATGCCGACTATTCGGTAGTCACCGCGAAAATTTCCGGCACTGATAAAGTGTCGACATTCATTGTTCCGTCATGGCTTCCAGGGGATAAGGAAAAGGAGGTACGCAATGGCTATGAAATCAACCGCATCAAGTGGAAAATGGGCACGGCCGAGCTGCCGACAGGAGAGTTCCAGTATAATGGGGCGCTGGCTTATCCGGTTGGACCGGCAGGAAAAGGGGTGGCAGTGGCAGTCGGCATAGTCCTGACATTATCGCGGCTTGAAATCGGAATTGCCTGCGCAGGATTCATGCTCCGTGCAGCCCGGGAAGCCAGTCTCTATGGTGATTTCCGGTCCGTTTTTGGCAAGAAGGTAAAAGATTATCCGCTATCTGCAAGAACGCTGAAAAAAATTGAAAACACCGCACAGCGTACCGCGGCAGGCGCTTTTAAAATCTATGACCTGTTTCTGCGCCTGAATCAGCCACTGAATGCAGGGATTCCGGTAGATCAGCCGCTTGAACAGAGAAAACAGCTGTTTAACCTGAGGGAGCTTGTGCTGCTGCAGAAAATCTGTGCAACGAATGAAGGAACAGAGGTCCTGCGCGATGCCATATCTGTCTTTGCCGGCCATGGCGTCATGGAGGAATTCTCCTCACTGCCGCGCATATTCCGGGATGTTGCCGTCAATGAACAGTGGGAAGGCCCGCGCAATCTGCTGCTGACGCAAATTTACCGCGATATTCAGAGAGTGGCAAACTGGTATCCGCCAGCTGATTTTGTGGCGAACGTTCTGGAAGGTGCTTCTCAGGAAACGATTGCTGGATTTTCAGAGCAGCTGACTGATCTTCTGCAGCGTCCGGTGTGCGGGGAAGTCAGCGAAGCCTCCATGGAAGCGGCTGAAGAGTGGGATGTGTTCTGCGATTCCTTTTTTAAAGCATATCAGACGATTGCGCTGGAAGAATTGCAGTAAAAAAAGATGCCTGGCGGAAGCCCGCCAGGCTATTTTAGTAACTTAATCGGGAAAATTTACAAATGTCCGCGAAATTTTTAATATAACTGCGAAAAAATAAATATATCCTCGAAATGCTCGATGTAACGCGAAATCTAAATATCTTATCCGAGAAACGGTCAATGCTTAATCCGATAGATAACCGATGCCAGGAAATTAGCCAGAAAAAAGACCGGGTTTCCCTGGATGTTCTCATGCACAACCAGTTCGCCTGCTCCCATATTGTCGTACATCTCTCCCTGCGTTTTTCCCTTCGCTTTATTTTTGGCTTCTTCCTTTTTTAAAGTGGTCAAAAAGCGGTATTGCGTTGGCAGGATTAGGAGAGAAAGCAATACATACAGGCCGAGAATTCCCCAAAAAATGTTTAAAAGCATCAAGTCCCCTCCCAGGAATATTAATTCCATTTTACACCAAATTCTTCGTGTTTGTATTTTAGAACATATGTTCTTTGTCTATGCATAAATCCGCCGCTTCCAAAATAAGATGAAATATCATCCATGAAAAGAGGCGATCCATACATGATTACAAAAGAGATGCTGGTCCGGTTTGATGAGCTGAACCGCAGGAAAAAGGATTTGGAAGCCGAGCTCGATAAACTCAAAGACATGTTCCACCAGTATTTCGATACAGCGTTGGGACAGAATGAAAAAGGGGAAGTGAGGATTGAAGGCTACCGGTTGCAGAGGCAGATTAGAAGAATGGAAAAGTTTGATCCGGAAGCAACGGTGAAAAGACTGGAAGAATTGAACTTGCCGGAGTTAATTTTAAAAAGACCGGATGAAAGTAAAATAAAATCGGCACTGGACCTTCAATTATTAAAGGAAGCGGACCTGGATGGATGCAGAATTTCAAAGACGACCGCCGCTCTCCTGATTAAAAAGATGGATTAATCATTTTTTTATAAAAAGTGTTTGACCTTCACGCTGCGTAAAGGTGTATCGTAAGAAACAGAAAGTACTTTCTAAAACTTTTCGAAGAGAGGATCATCGCATGGAATACACAGTCCAGAAGCTCGCTCAGCTGGCTGGGGTCAGCTCGAGGACCCTCAGGTATTATGATGAAATTGGCATTCTTAAGCCGGCAAGAACCAATTCGTCAGGATACAGGATCTATGGCCAGCAGGAAGTTGACAGACTGCAGCAGATTCTGTTTTACAGAGAACTTGGCGTCAGCCTTGAACAAATTAAGGAAATTATCACAGCACCCGCTTTCGATGCTGCAGATGCACTGAAGGAGCACCGCGAGAAACTCCTTGAGAAAAGAAAACAGCTCGATCTGCTTATTACGAATGTAGAAAAAACCATAGCGTCAGCAGAAGGAGGAACGACCATGTCAGACAAAGAGAAGTTTGAAGGATTCAAAAAGAAAATGATTGAAGATAATGAGGAACAATATGGAAAAGAGATCCGTGAGAAGTATGGCGATGAGACGGTTGATAAGTCCAATGCTAAACTAATGAACATGACCCAGGAGGAGCATGAGGCCGTAACCAAACTGTCCGAAGAAGTGAACAGTACTTTAGCACAAGCCATGGAAACAGGCAATCCGGCAGGCGAGCTTGCACAAAAAGCGGCTGATCTGCACAAGCAGTGGATCACATTCTATTGGAGTGAATACAGCAAAGAGGCCCACGCCGGCCTGGCGGAAATGTATGTGGCAGATGAAAGGTTTAAAGCCTATTATGAAAAAATTCGTCCAGGTGCAGCTGAGTTTTTAAGAGATGCGATTAGCATCTATACTGGACAGCAATAGAAACGAAAGCGGCTGGCTCTGCCAGCTGCTTTTTTTTGTGAAAACTGTATGCTGCGCTGCTGCCGGTTATTGTGTTGTTTTGGTTTATAATTGTGTTGTTCTTTATTTTGATTATGCCGTCCGCCATGTTAATTGCATCGATATCACCAGAAATTGCGCTGCCATACCAGATATGCGCCGCTGCATCCAACAAATGCGCCCACCCGCATCATGATTGCGCGTTAAATGCGTCCACATCACTAGTAATTGCGCCATCACGCCAGATATGCGCCGTTTCAATCACCTATCCCCACCATATTGCGCCCATAGTAGAATATCTGCACCTACCCCGCAAACCCGCCAATATTTCATTAAAACCATCGGCTTACTGTATGTAACTACTTCCATGGGGAAAGATGAGTATGAAGATACCAACTCGGGTGGACAGGTGATAAAATGAGCCGCATTCCTTCTTATAAAGATGAGCAAAACATTAGAGAAAAGCTAAGAGATGTTTCTCTTGAGCATTGGCTGAAGGAGGATTTATTCAGCTTTAACTGGTGGGTGCTGCTGGCTGCGAGCATTTTGCCGTTTTTTATTTGGTGGAGGCTGGTGGATAAGGGGCGGTTCTTTGAAATACTTGCTTTTGGGCTGCTCTGTGCGATCTTCGCCTGTTTTCTTGATGTTGTGGGAGTGAACTTTCTTTTGTGGGGTTATCCGGATAAGCTGCTGCATTTTATTCCGCCATTATTGCCTGCAGATTTTGTGGTGATCCCCATATCGGGCATGCTGATTTATCAGTACTTCAGTACGTGGAAAAGCTATGCCTTTGCAGCCGTAGGCCTTGGAATCATGTTTGCTTATATCTTTGAACCGTTATTCAGCTTTTTGAATATGTTTGTCCTTATCAATTGGACTCACACCTCTTCCTTCATCTGTTTTATCCTCTTTTTTCTTGGTGTCCGACTTTTAATGCTGTCCTTAAAGCGCGGGGTTGAAAAAAATTAATAAGCGGTCAGCAAAGCTGGCCGCTGTTTTACTGGATTAATAGTCGCAGCTATGGAAACATTTTTTACAGCAGCAGAAATGCTTGTGTTCAAATGAGCACTTCTTGCAAGAGCAATGATGAAATTTATGCTCATCAGAGCATTTTTTGCAGGAACATCTTTTATGCTCATCAGAGCATTTTGTACATGAACAGTGAGGTTTAAAATCGCTGGTGCATTTCTTGCAGCCGTGATGTTCATGTTTGTCTTTCTTTTTGCAGCAGACTTTCTTCTTGTAATAATATTCTTCAACACAAAATTGGCACATGGGATTCACTCCTTTCTCCTACTAATATATGAGGGAAAAAACAGAAGGAGAGAGCCCTTGTCCATAGTGCTTGAAAATCCGCAAAAGCCCCCTCAGTATTTGAGGGGGCGAAAATATGTTAATTAACGGTCTCCGGAATTACTTTAACATCACTGCTTTTCTTTTTCTGCCTTTTCTTCAGCCAGCCAAAGCGGAGACTGGACGTGGTGAACAAGCGGTAAACCGCCGGGATCAGCAGCAGCGTGATAAAGGTCGCAAACAGCAGGCCTGAAATAATGACCGTTGCCATCGGCGCCTGGTAGTTGCCCGAAGTTCCCGATGCCAGAGCAAGGGGAAGCATTCCGCCAACCGTTGTCAGAGTGGTCATGAATATCGGCCGGATCCGGTTTTTGCCTGCTTCCAGAAGTGCATCCTCAACCGAGAAGCCTTCCAGGCGGAGCTGATTCGTACGGTCGATCAGCAGGATGGCGTTATTGAGCACAATCCCAATCAGCATCACAATTCCCATTCCTGACATTACGCTAAGCTCCATCTGCGTCAGGAACAAACCGAGAATGACGCCGACGATGGTCATCGGTATAACAGACATGACGATCAGCGGGTGGCCAAGGTGGTTAAATTGGACAGCCATCACAAGGTATACAAGGAAAATCGCAATCGCTAAAACAAACACCATATCCATGATTAATTCCTGCTGCTGTTCAATATCTCCGGCAGCTGCCACACTATAGCCAGCAGGGGCTTCAAAATCATTGATCAGCTTTTGGACATCCCGGTTCACGGCACCTAGGTCCTTGCCTTCAATATCAGCTGAAATGGAGATGAAGCGCTCCCCGTCATGATGGGGAATTTCATTTGGCGTATCTACACTCTTCAATTCAATGAAGGAAGATAATGCTTTCTCGCCCTGGGCAGTTGGAACCTTTAAATTCAGCAGATCTGACTTGGAATCTGTTTTCTCAGCCCATTTCAAGGCAAGCGGCACATTTTCTTCGTTCATGGCCATTTCCCCGACAGGCATTTCCATGAATGCCTGCTCAATAAACTGCCTGATTTGCAGCTGGGTCAAGCCTGCCTTTTCAATCGCTTCTTCATTTAAAACAACAACCTGTTCCTCTGATGTGCGCTCCATCGAGTTGGTCACACCGACGATGCCGTCAATCATTTCGAGCTCCTCTGTAAAATCTCCGGTAAGCTTCTGCAGATCTGCAAAATCTTCGCCCATAATATTAACTTGGACCGGTGATCCCCCGCCAGCCGACATCGCACTCTGGACATTTTCAACCGGGAGGGTATCAGACAGGCTGCGAAGTTCTTTCATAATGTCTTCATTGACATCTTTTTGCTCTCTTGTAATGTCATCGCCCTTTGTCATATTAATGATCGTATAGAACATGCCGCCGCTGTCCATGACATAATTGGACTCTACATCTTCAATCGATTGCAGTTTCTGATTGATTCCTTGAGCGATGTCTTCTTTATCTTCAATGGAAATACCCGTTTCGAGGTCAACCATCAGCTCTGTGTAACGGTTAAACATATCGGGCATAATCGTCATCGGAATTTTCGTCACAAGTGTTAATGAACCGGCAAACATCAGGAAGAAAATCGCTATAACCGCAAAACTGTACCGCTTTTTCCGGATGGTCCAGGCCACAATATGGCTATAGAGGCGCATAATCGGCCCTTCTTTGCGCTCCTTCTTCGGCTTGCGGAGCATCAGCATTTTTTCCGAAAGAGATGGAATCAAAGTAAACGAGACGACAACCGAACTGATGAGTGTAATGGCTACAACAGCAGACAGCATGATCATGAATGTGCCCACATCACCGCCTATCAGGCCAATGGGCAGGAATACAACAATGGTTGTCAGCATCGAAGCAATAACTGCTGATGAAACCTCTTTCGTACCTTCCAAAACGGACTCCAGCCTGCCAAGTCCCTGTTCCTTCTTTCGATAGATGGATTCAATGATAACAATCGAAGAATCCACCATCATCCCGATCCCCAGACCGAGCCCAATCAGTGTCAGGATATTAAAGCTGTAATCAAAAACCCACATCGCCGTAAACGTCAGCAGGATGGAAGTTGGGATCGACAGGCCGATGATAAAGGTGGCCCTTACATTCCTTAAAAAGATCAGCAGAATTGCAATGGCAATGACGCCGCCAGTTAAAATGTTGCCGGTCACGCCATCAATGGATTCCTGCACATAATCTGCCTGTGCCACCATTTCGTTCAGTTCAAAGCCTTTTACAAGTCCGTCTTCGCGGATGTTTTTCACTTCATCGCGAACCGCGGCTGCCATTTCAATTTGCGTGGCATCTGCAGCACGGCCAACCTGGACAAAAATGAAATCCTTCGTTCCATTTTTCCAGACGAATGATGAGCTTTCGATCGGCTGAAATTGAACATCTGCAACATCTTTCAGATCGGCAAACCCGTTTTGTGAGGGGATTTTAATATTCTGTACATCCTCCACATTTTCAAGCTTCGTATTCCAGCGGAGGGAAGGAGAGCTGTCATCACTGCTGAGTTCTCCCAGTGTGGCTTCGCTGTTAACCTGCTGAATCGCACCGATCACAGCGGCGGCATCCAGCCCTTTTTCAGCCAATTTGCTGCGGTCCATTTCAATGATTACCTCATGCTCCTGAACCCCTGCAAGCGATACGTCGCGGACTTCCGGCAATGCCTCCAGGCGCGGTTCAAGAACCTTTTTGGCAAAAGCGGTCATCTCCTCCATGCTGCCGCCTGATACATCCATATAGAATTCAAAGCTTTGCGTGGTCCCATACTGGCCCGAAGTGACATCCGTGATCGCGGCATTTTCCCCTTTAGCGGCGGTCGCAGCGGTTTCTACTTCTTTAAATAGATCGTCGCCCCGGCCCTGTTCAAATGTAACTTGAAGTGAGCTCCGTCCGATCGCCGATGTGGAGTCAACCGATTCCACTCCCTCAATCCCCCTGATTTGCTGCTCCAAGGGGTTGGTGATCGATCGCTCCACTTCAATAGCTGCCATTTCACCGGCACTGATTTCCACATAAGCGCCATCCATCGTTACCGGAGGCATCAGCTCTTTATCCAATTCGATAATGGAAAAGCTGCCTATGGCCAAAATCAGCACCGTCATAAGGGCAACCAGAATCTTTCTCTGCACAATCATTTTTAATAATTTCATAAACATTCTCCTAACTCCCTAATAGTGAAAATTTGCACCCAAGATCTAATTATACAGAGGAAAATAGGTATTAATAACTACTACTTCTTTAATTTTCCAATAATTCGTCCGACCTAATTCGCCAAAATATGATCTTGTTTGCAGGAAAAACTTAACAATTATTACAGATACTATCTTAACCGGGAATAACGAGAGTCATAACGAGCCAGAGACATATCTTGGCATCGGACTTAAGGCTGAGAAGAAGGGGGACGGGGATTAAATACGAAAATGTGGAGCGAGGGGAGAAAATGGTAGTTAATCGTCCATATTAACAACGAAAATTTAGAGATAAATAGAAACAGCAGTTAACCGTCCAGCAAACAAAAAACCTCATCCATTGCCTATAAACCTCCCAAAATGACAATCCCAATCAATGTGTTATACTTAATAAAGCCAGAAAACTCCCAAAATTGGAGGAGAGTTCATGTACACCGTTTTTTCAACATTTGACGTTCCCGATGACAAGTCGGAAGAAGTCATTCGCATATATAAAAATCGCTCACGGTCAGTCGACCAGGCGGAGGGGTTTATCGATTTCCTGCTGCTGCAGAATGATAAGCGCGCCGGTGAACTGACCGTTCAGCTCATCTTTGATACAAAGGAAAACTATTTAAACTGGGTTCGGAGTGAGGATTTTAAGAGAATCCATGATTTAGAGAAAAAGTATCCGGATCAGGAATTGGCTGCAGTGGTTCCAAAAGTGACGCAATATAAGGTGGTGGCTAAGTGAACTATGAAAAGATCGTAAACAATGTTACCGAAAAGATCTATGAACGGGAGCCTTCCCTGCTGGATCGGTTTGGGGAACAAGGAAAAGAGAAGTGCCGCGAAGATAACCATCATCATATGAAGCATCTCGAGACAGCGTATGAGCTGGACCAATCTGCTTTTTTCACTGATTATGCCGTCTGGCTTGATGGCATTTTAAAGAAGCATGGGATGAAGACCAAGCATCTGATCGACAATTTCGAAATCATTCAAGCTGTGCTGGCTGATGATACAGGTTCTGCTGAGAAGGCAGAAAAGTTTCATCTTTATCTGGCTGAAGCTATTGCTCTTTTGAAAGGTGAACCTGTGAAGGGAGGAGTGTAAGATGAACCAGGCTGAAACACTCGCTTCCCTGCTGCTGGAAGGCAATTCTGCAAAAGTTTGGGAAACCATTCAAAAGCACCCGCAGCTATCGCGTCTCGAAGTTTATCAAAATTTGATTACACCCGCGATGCAACATATCGGCATTTTATGGGAGACAAATCAGATCACAGTGGCAGACGAACATTTGGCAACAGCTACATGTGATTTTGTGCTCTCAAAACTCGCTTACCAGCGGGAAAAAAGACAATCAAGCCAAAAAGCCATGTTTCTATGCCTGGATGGGGAACAGCATTATATTGGCCTGAAAATGGTCAACAGCCTTTTTGAAGAGCATGGCTGGGAAACGAAGTATTTTGGCCCGAGCCTGCCTTTGGAATATGCGCTGAAAACGGCAAAAGACTGGAAGCCAAGCGTAATCGGACTTTCGGTCAGCATTGTCTATCACCTGCCGAAGCTGAAGGAATATGCAGAAGCATTTGCCAAACTGCCGCATAAGCCGTCGGTTCTTCTTGGCGGGCGTTTAGCAGGGAAGTATGACCTGCTTCCTTATTGCTCCGATCATACAGTCATTCTGAAGAATTTGCCTGAAACAATGGAATGGCTGCAAAACTATGAAGCGGGGGGACAGCAAAATGCAATTTTTTGATCAGCCGCTTCCGCTTGCTTTTTTAAAAGCTGACAGGAACGGAAAAATAGTTAGCTATTCCGCCATAGCACGTGAAAGCTTTGACCTGAGCGAGGGGCATTTAAAAGGCATAATTGATGAGGAGAGCATCGAAAAGCTGATTCAGTACAGCAGGGAGCCAGGACTGGATCCCGTGAAGCTGGAACTGAATATGAAGACCAGAGAAACATCGCTATCTTTATTTGAGGTCCATATTCAATGGGACAGTGAGGACTATGCCAATATGCTGTTTCTGCCAAAAGACAGCTCAAATGAAGGCTTGATGGATAAACTGATGCAGCTGCAGCAGCGCCTGTCCTCAACCGACTTTGAACTTCTGGAGAAAAAAGAAGAGCTGGAGCAGGTGCTGATCCGCTTGAATCAATTGTCCGGGCCGTTTATTCCACTGTCGGAAACTCTTTGCCTCATACCTTTATTTGGGGATATTACAGCAGATAAAATAAACGTTATTTCCGAAAGCTGTCTTAAAGCTGTTTTTGCCGGCGAATATGATGAGATTCTCTTTGACCTTACAGCGGTTGGGGAAATTGAAGGAAAAGGCATTGAGAAATTCACCCAGCTGATTAAAACGCTGAACTTCATGACAGGCAGCATCATCAAATTGATCGGCATTAAGCCAAACCTGGCGAAAGTGCTGAATAACTATAAGCTGGATGAATGGGTGCAGATCGATCAATCCCTAAAGCAAGTGTTAAATGTCTATTTCAATCGGAATGAGTTAGGGGCCTCTTAGGAGGTCTTTTTTTTTTCAAAATTTCCAAATGCGAAATAGTTTGACAATTACCTCATTTAAAATCATGATAGTAAGTAAAATAATTGGAAGTCGGGGGCAGAAAAAATGGGTTTGCCGAAGGAAAGGCATAGCGGATACAGTCAAGGAGTACAGAAGGGTTCGTTCATAAGAGATCTGACAGCGGAGAACATTTCATCTGGAATCATTGCAAGCACACTAGTTATGACGGGGCCGGCCCTGATCATTTTACAGGCTGCGTCAGCAGGGGGATTTAATGACCAGCAGACGATTAACTGGATGTTTGCGGTTTATTTTTTCGGGGGTGTCTACAGCATCCTCCTCCCGCTTTTATATAGGATTCCCATCACAGGAGGGCATTCGATTACTGGAGCGGCCTTTTTAGCGACTGTGACTGCCCAATATTCGTATCCTGAACTGATAGGCGGGTATGTGATGTCCGGGCTGCTGATTTTTCTGGTCGGCATTTCTGGGCTGTTTACTAAAATCATTGGCTGGGTGCCGAAAGAAGTCATCGCATCCATGCTTGGCGGATTGGTTGCCGGCTATGTCGTGAAGCTCGTACCGGCCATTCAGGAAATGCCTGTTGCCGGGGGAGCGGCTTTAATCAGTTTTCTGCTTTTTACGAGATATGTGAAGAAGTTCCCGCCTGTACTTGCGGCCGTTGCAGTTGCCTTTGCAGTCTTGTATTTGACAGCTGATTTAAATCCGGCTAAAGAGATTGCCTATTTCCTGCCGTCTATCCAAATGCCGGAATTCAGCTGGATGGGGCTTGTGACGATTGCCCTGCCGCTCGCGCTGCTGATACTGAGCAATGATGCTGCACCAGGAATCGGGGCACTGGAAAGCGAGGATTTCAAGCCGCCAATTCGTAAAATCGTCTCATCAAGCGGCGTCTTCTCCGTGATTACCAGCTTCTTTGGCGGCCAGTGTGCCAATATCGCCGGCATGATGAGCGCCATCTGTGCCGGACCGGATTCAGGCCACAGGGAGAAAAGGTATATGGGAGCTGTTGTTTCAGGCGCGATTACGATAGTCTTCGGCATATTTGCATGGAAAATCGTGCCCTTTATCCAATCGCTTCCGCAGGCATTCGTTTCATTGCTGGCCGGGTTCGCCCTGATTGGCGTCCTCCATTCAAGCCTGCAATTGGGCTTCTCCGAAAACCGTTTGCGGTTAAGCGCACTCGCAGCCTTCATCGTCACCCTATCAGGCGTAAGCTTTCTGCATATCAGCGCTCCCGTTTGGGGACTCATCGCCGGGGCGTTATTGGCTCGGACGGTAGAAAGATAAATGGTGACAGGCACCACCCGAAATTTGTCGAAAGTATCAGAAGAGGTGTTAATAGATTGAAAGTATTGCAAAGCTTTATGAGAGATTATCAAAAAGGGATGGGATGGGAAATCAGCGACGAGAATTATGCCAAGAGCCGCGATTCCCTGCTTAATAACTATATGCTCATGACAACCGAAGTAGCGGAGGTTGCTGAAGAGCTGCGTAAGGCCTTTAACCTTGTCCGCGAATATGCAGAAGAAGGGATGGATGAAGAACTGGCATTTCAGTTTGCCAGAGAGCAAGTAAAAGCAGACCTTGGCAAAGAACTCGCAGACTGCCTGGCCTATCTGGTGAAATTCTATAACTTCTTTGGCTTTGACCTGGAGGAGAGTTTTACGGGAAGATGGAGGAAGTGCGTAAAAGGAAGAATAGGGATGGGAGTTTGGCAGAAAAATAGGCTTGCTTGATAATTAAAAGTTAGAAATAGGAGCCTATAACCTTGTATACAAAGTCTTCAAACTATAGCTGACAAAGACACCCTCAATATGATGAGGGTGTCTTTGTCATGAGAGCCTCTGGGCTCTTTAAAATTTTTAAGCTGCTTCCGTCACTTCTGCTTTAACTTCCTTCGATTTAAACATTTTCCCCTTGCTGAACAGCAATGTTAATCCTACCGTGATGACTGCTGTAATTGCCATTCCTGTAAAGTAAGAGCCCCAGTATTCCGGAAATACAGAAAGGAAGGAGAGCATACCGCCAACACCTACAGAGGTGGCTTTTACATCCATAAAGGAAAGGTATGCGCTTCCAATGGCACTGCCAATCATGACCGCAATAAATGGATATCTGAATCTCAGATTAACTCCGTAAATCGCTGGCTCTGTAATGCCTAACCAAGCTGATACAGTTGCGGAAAGCGAAACACTTTTGAGTTTTTTATTGTTTTTAATTAAGAAGAACATGGTTAAGGCTGCGATACCTTGAGCGAGTGTAACCGTTTCGCCGATTGGCCAAAGGGTAACATAGCCAAGGGAGCCAGCCATTTGCAGGTTCACACCAAGGAATAAGTGATGCATTCCTGTAATAACAAGCGGCGGTGAAATCAGTCCGTATACTGCCCCAGCCAGAACCGGTGAAACATCGAACAGATACAAAATACCGTCGGTAATCCAGTTAGCGCCTGCCATAGTAACAGGTCCAATGATTGTAAATGTCGCAATACCCGTAATGATCAGTGCGATTGGAGCAACGGCCAATAGCTGCAGGCTTTCCGGAATGACTTTTCTCAAGCTAATTTCAAGAGCTGCTAACAGATACGCCGCAAAAAGGACTGGAATAACTTGTCCTTGGTACCCGACCTTTGCAATTTCAAAACCGAATAGGTTCCAGTTCTCGACTGATTCTGGGTCAGATGCGAATGCATAGGCATTCATAAGTTCCGGGTGAACCATAATTAAGCCAAGAACAATTCCCAATACAGGATTGCCCCCGAATTTCTTTGCAGCAGAAAAGGCAATTAGTGCGGGCAGGAATGTAAAGGCTGTATTTGAAATCAGATTAATAATTCCTGCAAACCCGGACCATTCTGTATGAACATCGAGCACGGATTTTCCTTCATAAAAGATTCCAGGGTTCGCTAGTACATTATTTAGTCCCATTAATAAACCGGCTGCAACGATGGCAGGCAGGATCGGTATAAAAATGTCTGCGAGCACTCGGATTCCTCTTTGAAGGACGTTTTTCTTTTTAGAAGTAATTTCTCTTAATTCCTCTGTAGAAACTTCTTCTGTGCCTGTTTGTTTCACAAACTCGGCAAATACTTTTTCAACCAATCCAGGTCCGATGATGACTTGAAATTGGCCGCTTGCTGAAAAGGTTCCCTTTACAAGATCATTTTCTTCTAATTTCTTCACATTAACCAGCTCTTCGCTATTCAGCACTAATCGCAGCCGGGTGACACAATGTGTTGCGGTTACAACGTTTTCTGCTCCTCCGATGTTTTCGATTATGGAGGAAACGTTTTCATTAAAGTTTGACATCTGGCTTACACCTCACTATGTAATGGCTTTCATAAATACCCAACTTGTTTAAACAAGTTTAGTATAATATAATCGACTTGTATATACAAATAATTTTGAAAAATTTTTAAGGAGTGTCCGGCTATCATGGATATAACGAAAACACCGTTAAGCTTTTATGGCTCTTATATGGCTCTTGCCTTTCAGGAAAATGGGGAGGCATTAAAAACAGGCCTTTTTTTAAACTCTTTAAGAGGCAAGTCAAGAAGCCATATGAATGTGCTAAAGCTGATTCCGACTGTCAGCGGAGCACCCGTGGATTACGAATACATAGCAGACTATAATCAGATCACTATCCGATTATCCGGCGGTGAAATTTTTATCTGTTTTGACAGTGATTCGAGGATTGTTATTAAAGGAACAGGAGAAAAAGTTGGACTCCTTCTGGATACGCAGCCCGTCTACAATTTTGAATATAATTATTTATTAGGGAAAAAAGGCAGCGAGTACTGTATCGTAAACAGCTATAAAAACTTAACCAAATTTATGATTTTCTGTCCTAGGGGATCCGTTTCCTTGAATCAGGATGTCTACATGGACAGCAGGGGAAGCACAAAAAAAGCAGAAAATCAGTCTGCTATTGAAATTTCACCTGTTGCTGAGAGCGGTTTTTTATGTGTTATTGAAGACCTTCCTACACATGGAGGAAAGCCAGCAGAACGGGAATACAGCTTTGGCCAATCTTTTGAAAACAGCAGGAAAGCCTTTCAGAATTATTGCAGCAAGCTGCCTGAGGTCCCTGAAAAATATAGGGATACCCAGATCAATGCGGCGTATATTAATTGGTCCTCAGTTGTTAAGCCGGAAGGCTACCTGAAGAGGGATACGATGTTCGTCTCAAATAACTATTTCCTTGGCACATGGAGCTGGGATCACTGCTTTAACGCGATTGCTTTGGCTGACGTTGATCCGCAATTGGCATGGGATCAAATGGCAGTCCTTTTTGATTATCAGGATGAGCTTGGACAAATTCCTGGTTCGCTTAGTGACTCGACCATCCGCTGGAATTTTGCCAAACCGCCTGTGCACGGCTGGACTTATGCAAAAATGATGGAAAAAATGGACTTCACAACAGGGCAGCTTGAGACCATTTATCATCAAATAGAGAATCAGGTCCAGTTTTATCTGACCTATAAAGATTCCAATGAGGATGGCATCCCTGAATACCATCATGGTAATGATTCGGGACAAGATAATAGCACGGTATTCAGAAATGCGAATATCATAGACTCGCCGGATCTGACCGCTTTTCTAATCAAGGATATGGATATGCTTGCGACGGTTGCAGAAAAGCTCGGAAAATCAGAAGAGAAATTCTTCTGGGAACAGGAATCCAAAAGGCTGACAGCTCTGTTTTGTTCCTATTTCCTTGTAGATGATCTTCCTGCCGCACGTGTCATGTCTACTGGTGAAGTGATTAAAAGCGAGAGTTTCCTGCCGCTCATGTCTCTTCTGATCGCAGATAAACTGCCGGCTTCTGCAAGAAACAAAATGGTGGAAACCATTACGGGCTGCAAATATACGACAAATTGGGGCATTGCTTCAGAGGCAGTTGATAGCGGTCTTTACCAGGACGATGCCTATTGGCGCGGCGCTATCTGGGCACCCACCACGCTAATTCTTATCGATGCCTTGGAAAGATGCGGCGAAAAAGAGGCAGCGCTGTCCGTTAGCGAAAAATATTGCGAACTTGTTCATCTGAATGGATTTGCAGAAAACTTTAATGCTCTTACAGGTGAAGGGTTAAGGGACCCGTCCTTTACTTGGACGGCAAGCGCGTTCATTTATCTGGCTGCTAAGGTTCAGCAAGCGAGGGCATAATAAGAAAAATCCCCGGGGTCAATATGCCGGGGATAGTTTATTTTATCCTTTGTGCCTGCTCAAAAAACACGAAGGAGTCAGGGGTATGCCTTGACTGAGTAAACTCAAACATGACTCCATCTGAGTTATATGTGAAATTGGTGACAACGGCGACACAGTTGTATTCTATCAGGTCCAAATAGTTTTGGTCCAGCTCATTTACCTTTTCAACTGTCATCATTCTTTTCGTTGTAATGATGCTTTCCTTTAACTCATTTTCCATGAATTCGTAAATAGAATCCTCTGCAATCTCCTTTGTTAATCCTTTTACAATATCTTTTCGAAAATAGTTGTAATCAATAATCAAAGGCTTTTCATCCAGATATCGGACCCTTTGCAAATGATAGATTTTAATCCCGATTGGAAAAGAAGTTACCTGTCTTAGTTGTTCATCTACGATTCTCTCTTCAAAGAAAACTACTTCAGTCCGGTATTTATTTTTGTTTCTGATTGAAGACTCCTTAAACGTCTCGATACCGCCAAACAGGTACTCTTTTTGCTTTAGCTCTTGAAAAATCACACGGACGCCTTGCCCGTGAATAGTTTGGACATACCCATCGGAAACAAGATTGGCAATCGCCCGCCGTACGGTATTCCTGGAGCATTCATACTGCTTGATCAAGGTATTCTCAGAAGGAAGCAGCTGCTGAAACGCATACACCTTGCTGTCTATTTTATTTTTTAAATCATTATAAATCTCAAGATACTTAATTTTTGCCATGATATCTCCTATATGCATTTTCTCTAACTTTATAATAACTTTCCAAAGTCTAATTGTGAAATTTGAAGGCAGAATCTAACTTTCAAAGACCAGATTAGGAAAAACCATTTTGAAAAGGCCATTTTGTACAAAATATCACCTATAATAGATTTTAACTATCATGATAGGAAGGAGAACAGCCATGACCATCATGCAGGACAAAATCTCAAGCCTCCTGGAAATTAATCGGAGTTTAACCCAATCTCTTGAACTGGAGGAGATTCTAAAGAGGCTGGTACAAGCAGCCTTTAATTTAGTAGATCATGCTGACACAACCATCCTTTACACATTAAAGGAAGATGGATTATTGCATTTTTCCAGTGGGGTTGGGGTGGAGGCTGGCTTTATGAGCAAGGTGAAGTTTGAGCCTGGAGAATCCCTGACTGGACAGGTTTTTCTGACTAAGAAAGGCGTAATTGCTTCAGGGAGTGAGTTCAGGGAGCATATGAGCCGGATGAATGAGACAAATTATGTTCACTTTTTTAATGGCGTTTTCCAGCGGGATGTGAAAAGCGGAATCGTCGTCCCATTGGTTTATAAAGAAGATTGCATCGGTGTGCTTGTGGTGGATAATTTCGACAATGATGTACAGTTTACTGAAGACGACTTTCATGTTTTGGAGGTGGTGGCAGACCAGGCGGCTATTGCCATCATGAATTCGAAGCTTTACGAAGAAGTGAAGCGAAAAAATGAAGAACTGAGCCAATCCCTTGATATCCACCGGAAATTCACGAAGATTCTGCTGGAGGGGAGGGGAACTTCGTATATCCTGGATACGATCAGTCATATTTTGAGTACCCCGGTAATCTTTGCAGAGTCGCCAGTTGAGACCTCCCATTCATTTCCGATCATAAATTCCAACGAACTTTTCGGGTATTTCCTTTTGAATGAACCAATCGAGCGTTTGACAAATATCCAGAAGGCTGCTCTTGAACACGCTTCAACGGCTTTGTCATTGGAGTTTGTCAGGCAGAATACGCTTTTTGAAAAAGAGATGCATCTAAGGGAAGAGGCCTTTCATGATTTAATCAATGGCGGACGCCTGAATACCAGGATTCTGGAAACTTTCCGCCTGAACGAGAAAAGCAGTGTCGCCTGTATGATGGTGGACTGCAAGTCTGGTTTTCTATGGGATGCTGCTTCCATCCTTCAGAAAGAAAAGCTTATCCGATCGATCGAGCAGATCCTGATTACATACTGTGATACTTCGATCATTTTTACGAAATCAAACCAAATCATTGCACTTCTGGTGAATGGCCGGAAAAAATATGACCATAATTTAGCTGATGATATTCAGCGAAAGGTGAAAAGAGCAGTCATTGGTTTGGGCAGAGAGGTTGTCTTAACAGATATGACAGATACCTATCAGGAAGCTGCCGAAGCCCTGTCATTTGCCAAAAATCATCAGCACAAATCCTTTATCACTTATTCTGAGCTTGGTGCTGAAAGACTGTGGCTCAACACCGACCGCAGCTTGCTGAATAAATTTGTATCCGATAAAATTGGCTCTCTTTTAAAGATGGAGCCTGAATATTTGAAAACGATGCAAATCTTTCTGGCACATAATCAAAGCCACAAACAAACAGCAGAAGAGATGCATATTCATCCCAATACACTGGCTTACCGGCTGAAAAAAATCGAGAGCGAGCTGCAGCTTGATTTTTCCCGGAAAGAAGATTGGATTACAGTGGTCCTGGCCTTCCAGGTTTTCGACTTTTTAAACCCTTAATTGGGGATTGCCACAAAGAAGGGAAGGGATATTTGTCTATCGGCACGTGTACATAGAATATTCTAAATATTATAATAATCTCAACTTAAGCGATAAGGAGAGATTGGATGAGTACAGAGGTTAATAGCCAGAAAACTGAGATCAGGAATACTGGTGCAGAAACTTATTACAATTACATCGGAGGGGAATGGGTTCCTTCTGTGACAGGGGAGACGTATCCCAGCTTGAATCCAAACCATATAGATGAGGTACTGGGTTACTTTCAGAAATCGAATGAGGTTGATGTGCAAAAAGCAATTGAGAGTGCAAAGAGGGCTTTTCCCATGTGGAAAAATACATCTCCAATCAGCCGGGGGGACATCCTTTTTAAACTGATCTTTCTCATCCAGCAGGAAAAAGAGGAATTAGCTGAAATCATTACGAAGGAAGTAGGCAAAACGATAGAGTCAGCCCGCAAGGAAGTGGATGCAACGGTTCAGGCTCTGAAGCACTTCAGCGGCGAGGCTAACCGGATCTCGGGAGAAACCGTGCCTGCGATTGATCCGAAAACCTTCGCCTGCACGATTCAGGAGCCGCTGGGTGTGGTGGCTGTCGTTACGCCATTTAATTTTCCGCTCGGAATCGCTATTTATAAAATTGCACCTTCCATGCTGGCGGGAAATACGATCATCTATAAGGCCGCAAGTGACACGTCTCTAATCGCAGTGAAAGTAGTCGAGCTGTTCGAGAAGGCCGGAATGCCAGCGGGAGTTCTGAATATGATTACGGGCCCGGGTTCTGTCGTGGGAGAAGAGATTGGGACCAATCCGGAAATTAAGGCAGTGTCGTTTACTGGCTCCTCTGATGTGGGCATCCACCTTGGCAAGCTTGTGACAGCCCATGGCGGAAAAATGCAGGCAGAAATGGGCGGGAAGAATGCGACGATCATTCTGGAGGATGCCAATCTGGAAGAGGCTGTTCAGAGCGTGGTCATCAGCGGATTTTATAATAACGGCCAAAGCTGTACGGGAACCAGCCGCGTGATTGTGCCCCGTTCCATTTCCCGAAAGGTCATTGAACTGCTGGTTGAAAAAGCAGAGCAAATAAAGGTTGGCAATGGGATCCGGGAAGGATTCGACAACGGTGCTGTTGCAAATAAGCATCAATTGAATACGTATCTCCATTATGTCAATAGTGCCATTGAAGAAGGAGCGGTGCTCGAATATGGCGGAAAGCAGCTGACAGATGGCGATATGGCGAATAGATCGGAAGAGCACACGTCT
>NZ_CAXQGS010000112.1:0-28886 GCF_964223445.1 Cytobacillus sp. | reverse complement strand
CCCGGAAGGCAACATTTTCAAGGCCTACTCAGACGCCATCGACGAAGTTCGGCGCGACGAACACGGCGACCATTAGTCCGACAACGCCACCCGGAACTCAAATCGGCTATCCGGTGCACAATCCATGAGGATATATACGTCATGCGATTGCCTTTGTTCAAATTCTTTGGTCATAATATCATTGCGCTTAGCAGTAGCTTTCCAGTTAATCCAGGAGAATCTGTCTCCCGGCTGATACTCCCTAATGCCGATGGCCATGGAAGTATCCCTTTGCACCCGCTCTTTTGAAGCAGTCATTCCCTGATCATAATGATGCGCCATAGGCTTATAAATGATTTCCTCATATGCCGGGTAGACAATCATCCGGCTCTCAGCAGGGGCTTGCCTTTCTTTTTCTATTAAACCGAGCAAATCACCTGTTTTCATACGGATGGAGGCAAAAAAATGCTCACCCCTCGGCAGGCTGTTAATCCTGTATTGAAGGGACATTTCCTTCTGAAACCCAGGAAATAAAAAACGCTTTGCCTCGTTTGATTTCCTGGCATGCTGCAGCTGTTCACTCATCTCATCCTCTATGACCAGATACAACAGAGGAAAAGCTGTTCTTCTGGTAATCTTCAAGGTAATAACTGCCTGTTCACCTGCATTGAATTCTGCTTTTGGCAGGATACGCTCCACCTCAAAGTCGTTTAAAGAATAAAACGACAAGCCAAGTGCGTAAAGAGCAAAAGGAAGAAAGCTGTAAAACAAAAACCAGCTTACAAACCCGCCCTGAAACATCGCATATGAAAAGGCGAACAGAATAAGCAAAAATAACACAATCAGCTTCCAGACACCTTTCAGTGTATTTAACAGCTGTTTCATTTTACTTCACTAACCTTTGTACTGGAACAGAAACCCTGGCAATGACCCGTTCTACTACTTCTTCAGCGGTAATACCCTCGAATTTCGCCTCAGACCTTAAAATAATCCGGTGGACAAAAACAGCAGGCGCCAAATACTGAATATCATCCGGAAGAACATAATCGCGGCCATACATGAATGCGTAAGCCTGGGCTGCTTTCATTAAAGCAATCGAACCGCGGGGGCTTGCCCCTAAATACACACTGCTGTGGTTTCTGGTCTGATTGGCAATTTCCACAATATAGCGTTTAATCGTCTGATCGACATGCACTTCTTTAATTTCTTGCTGGAGTGAGCGCAATTCAGTTAAATCTATTACAGATTCCAGATCTTCTATCGGCGGAATCCGCTGTGCCCGATTCAGGACCTCCATCTCATCAGCGATATCAGGATAGCCCATTTTCATTTTTAACAGGAATCGGTCCAGCTGAGCTTCCGGAAGCGGATAAGTTCCTTCATACTCGATCGGATTTTGCGTCGCCATAACGAAAAAGGGTTTCTCAAGGCGATGTGTCACTCCGTCGATGGTTACGCTGCTTTCTTCCATCCCTTCAAGAAGAGCAGATTGCGTCTTGGGAGAGGTTCTGTTGATTTCGTCTGCTAAAATAATATTGCCCATAATGGGGCCCGGCCTGAACTGAAATTCCATTTCCTTCGGATTATAGATGGATACACCTGTCACATCTGAAGGCAGCAAATCAGGCGTGAACTGGATGCGCTTAAATGCGGCTCCGACTGATTTAGCCAGTGCACGCACCATCATCGTTTTCCCTACACCCGGCACATCCTCGAGCAAAACATGGCCTTCCGCTAAAAGTGCCACTAAGCTTAATTCTGCGACATCCCGTTTGCCGATCATGACTTTTTCAATATTTCCTAATACCCTCTCAATTGCAGGGTGCATTTGATTTCTATCCATGTGAAATCTCTCCCCTTTATCTATGTCTCGCATTCCATTAATTTACATTACCCTGAATTTAATTCTAACCTATTATATATTCGCTGTCGCGTTAGAAACTCCTGTGTTTTTCTTAGGATGATTCTCCCTTATCCCTGGGTTTTCAATAAAAAAAAGACTGCTTCTCAGCAGTCAAAATACATTACATTACTTATATCGTTTTCCACTTTGATCTACATAGAAAGATTCAATGATGGTTCTTTCAAACGGCTTGCCATTTTCAGTCTGTCCTTTTACTTCTGTTGTCACATTGTATACACCTTCCTGTGTAAAATCGCTTTCGATCATGAGGCCAGCCTTTTCTCCTTTGGCTTTTTGCTTCAGTTTTTTCCCTGAAGGATCAAACCCGAATAGGATCCATTTTGTATTAAAGGCTATATGGCTTTTCGCAGACTTTCCCAGAATTTTATCATTTAACGGGCTGTCCAGTGCAATAGTGTATAGGTATGAAGCATTTGCCGGAGCCTTTAACACCCAGTTTCCAGCTTTAGGATAATCTATTTCAAACGGATGAACCCATGCTCCTTTGAAAAACTCGGATTCTTCCTGATACACTTTTTTCGTTTTATATTCCTTGCCATCCGGACTGATCAATATTAAATCGGGCAAATTCTTTTCACTTAAAAAAGAAACAGTCATGGATTCTACATTTTCCTCCACGGTAAACTGTTCACTTATTGCATTGACAGCTTTTCCGCCTTTTACAATGGAATGAGTGCCAGGCTGTCTGGCAGCGGATTCAGAGCGTGCTGATGAGAAACCCGCAGCAGGCTGAGTGATAGAGGTATAGGGCCTGAACACCGGAAATGTATGGGATCCTTCCCGGATGGTTGTATGATTCCAGCTGCCTTCCTGAACAACGGATGCTCCTGGCAAGCGGGAATTAACCGCCGTAACGACGCCATCGCTTTTTCCATACTGGCTCAGATATAAGCCTCCCCAATATGATGCACTGCCAAATGAACCCCATTTAGTGCCGCCAAGTGTATAATATCGATTTTTTTCAGCATTCTGATGGGAATCTGTAAGGCTTCGAAAATGTTGCATATTACCTGTCTGCAGGGATTCGGTTGCTTCATTATTGTTGCCAAGGAGGGCAGCAAGCCACCAGGCCGCGCTGCTGTGAGCCAGATCTGCGAGCTGGGTGCCATGATGGGGGGAGGATAGGGAGATAACATTTGATACATATGGGTGGGCACTGTAATGAACAAGCGCTGTCTGAATATCCACCCCGCCTTTGCTATAGCCGATAACTGCAAGCTTCTTTTCGCCGAAATGATGGTAGATTTCTTGAAGCTTTTCAGCCAGAATTGCACCATTCGTCCACATATCACGGTCATGATGAAGGTCAATGAATGCTGTTTCATACCCATTTGCCAAAGCCACTTCATACATATCATTCCCTTCATGCCAGACAGCTGATGAATTGTTATAGCCGTGTACAAACACAAGAGGTGATTTGGAAGGATCAATGCTTGAAGGCGCTTCTCCAGCATACCAATAACCCGGAGTTCCACTGTCATCACCGCCAAAACCGCCAGCCTTCACCATACCAGGGAAAATCAGCATCATACAAAAGATCACTCCTGCCATTTGTTTTATCAAGCTTTTCCCCTCCTTAAAGGAGATCCGGACGGAAGTCCAGTCAGTTTGATTTTATAATTTACAGAATATTTATTGAAGGGTCTTTCGATATAATTTCCACCCATTTGGAAAAAATCGGCCAAATATTGAAAAAAAGCCACAGGAACAAGCCCCGTGACTTTATAACAATTAATAGGATACACCTGTGCGGTTATGTGTTTTTTCAAACTCTTCTTTATTCGGATCAAAGTATTTTTCATTGAAAGCTGCCACGAATTTATCATCTTTAATATATCCCGCCCCCCATGTAGGATCCATAGTAAGCCAGCTTCCATCCACTTTCACTTCCACCCATGCATGCTTCTGCGGCCAAAATCCGCCGAAAGCAGTCCCTTCGACAAAACGGGCTTCCATATTGCTGGCCCGCAGCAGGGCAATGGCAAGATACGAATAATCCTGGCATACGCCCGTTTTGGAATCCAGTGTTTTGAGTGCACTATCATCCCAGCTGAAATCATCTGTTTCAAGCTTATTCACATCATATGAAATGGTTTTCGCGACATAATCATAGACGGCCTTCGCTTTTTCCCTTTCACTGCTTATGCCTTCTGTCAGTTCTTTCGCCAATTCAGTAATTTGCGGTGCATCTGACTGGACGCCTCTTGAAGGCAGAAGGTCCCGCTTATCCCCGCCTGTTGACTCCACCTCAAACTTGGCAAATCCATAGTAACGGAAATAATCACTGTTCTCTTCTTTGATTTCCGGCACACTTAGTGTGACTTCATATGTGCCCGGGCCGAATCTTAAGTAAAACGAATCATCAAATGTGAAGTCTTCTACTGGGATAACATCCAGTGCTTCATCCTCACCCTTTTTAGTGGTAATGTAAATATGATCGGTTTCAGGCCCGAATTCTGCCTGCGGATCAATTTTTCCTTTGACAGTAAAAACACCATCCGATTCCTCACCGCCATATTGAGGATACTCAAGCGCCACTCCCCGCTCCTCATACGTTTTAGAATATTCGATAGGGCTCATTGTCCTATCTGACTCATTGTCTATTAAGATAGTTGCTGCCGTCTGATAATAATTTTCCCTTTCCTTGTCAGGAACAAGCACCTCAAGCTCGTGAAGTCCTTTTCCATAGAATAAAGGCACCTCATAAGAGAACTTGCCGTCCTTAAGCGGAATAACATGCTTCCACATATCCGATTCCTTATTCAGCTTAAGCATGATCGTATCGCTGTCTGACAGGCTTCCTGCTTCCCCTTTTAAATTGAATACTTCATTGCCTTTTATATAGCTTGATTCAATATCCAGTACCAGTTCTGCCTCCTGGCCAAACGGAGTATATGTCATATCCCGTTCTGCATTTGGATTCACATTGTGGATAGTGAACGAGGCAAGATCGTAATAGTAATTCTTACTATCCGTGCTTGGAAGCTGTACGGTTACCTTATACTCGCCTTCTCCATTAAAAAAGCGGATACTCTGCTTGAACTTCCCTTCTTTGATGGGTGTGTAGTATTCAAGATCGTTCCCTGCCGGTCCATCCTCTGTGGAACGAACCTTAATCCAGGCATAGTCTGATTTTAGCTCTGAGTACTTCTCAACCTCTCCCTGCACAGCCACCTGGCCATTTGCAGCAAACTCCTTATATTCCGGATTCTTCATAGCCGCTCCGACTTCCTCACTGTAAGAAGTCAGCTCCAGAGGTTCAAGCTCGAGTTCCTTGTTTTTCTCTTTAACCAGTTTTTCATATTTGTCTTCTTCCTTTTTCTCTGCTTTTGCCTCTGAACTGCTTTCTGAGCTGCTGCAGGCTGAGAGGAAGAGGAAGCTGGTTAATACTATCATCAATAGGGTGATGGGGCTTTTCTTTGGCATGGGGTCCTCCTTTTTGTTTCATTAATTCTAAATTTACATACGTACGTTATCCCTTAAAGTTTCAGAGACTCAGCACTCTTGGACTTTATGCCATCAATTATGGATAATAATAAAATGAGCACTCCCCACATCAAAGCCAAAACCAAAAGAACTGAACCCCCTTCTTCACTCCAGCTTGATTTGTTTGTATAGAGGAATATGATAGCTATAAACAACACCAGATTACTTTTCCAAAAAAATGAGAATCCTTTCATTAATGAGAATTTCTTTTGTTCCTCTTTTGCAGTCAAGATCTCTTTTCCCTCCCCAGATTATTAACTACTTGTATTAATTAAAAACAGCAAACACTCCGAACCCCGTAAAGAAAAGAAAGATAAAGAAAGATACAGATGCCAATTTATTAAGAATGAGAGGGAGTCTATTTAACAAATTTTGAATATGATAATTTATACCTGAGGTGATAATAGCAATATACTTAAAACAATAGTCAAGAAAAGTCCTAGGATGTTCATACACATTCACTTCATAAAGGATAATAACTAGTTTCTGAGCGAAAATAGAGAAAAAGGCAAAAATAGCATTTGCTGTAATCATTAGAGCAATATAAGAACTTGGAATTGGTATATCTATCCCGGTCAGCATTAAAGAGAGTAATGTCCAAATCAGAAATACTGCTGCAAAGGCGATTAAATTTTTCATATTATTCTCCTTCCGATAGGGGAGAGAGGGCTAATCTCAAAACAAAAGCTCTTTATAGGGGTTAACCCTTAAAGAGCTGCATTACAGTTCCTAAATTCAAAGTAATTATCAAAAACTTAGACAAGCTTTACTAAATCCTATGTTCCTGCCTAACATAGTTATCTTCTTCTCTTAACTTATCCAGATCGATTTTCCGATCCCATACTTTCCTGGCATTGTCAGTCATATAAGGAAAAATGTATTGATCAACAATCACCTGAAAATCACCATCATCCAAGAGATTATAGGTGCGAATCTTTATTTTTTTATCATCGAAGGTTTCAATAACAATATCGTTTATACGGTTTAATGGATTTCTTATCAAATCAATATTTCGGATGTTCTTTATTAAAACAAGGCATTTTGGGGCAATAACTGTTCCGTTCTCTCTGGGAACAACTTTTAGCAAAACCTTTCCTGGAATAAAACCTGGCAGACTCCAGAGTGTGATATAGAAATAAAAAGGGGTAAATATTATCCCTCCGCCAAGATAGAATAAGGAGTATTTAGAGTTAAATTTTAATCCATGTATAATTAGAAAAATGCATGCAATTAAAAATCCTGCCGTGGCTAGAAACATTAATACATAATAAAATTTGGAGCCTTTTATAATAACTGCATCCCCTTTTTTCTGAACCATTGACAAACAATACTCACCCCTTTGGGACCAGGCAGAGAAACTAAAGAAGAGAGATTCACACAAAAATCATTATTCTGCCTTTGGTTCTTACCTCTCATAATTAGCTTGATGCCGAAGAGTATCCAAGTTTATTTTTCGATCCCAAACTTTTTTTGCATTTTCAGTCATATAAGGATATATATATTGGTCAACTATTATCTGATAGCGAAAATCACCAATCAGGTTATACGTGCGAATTTTCATTTTTTTATCATTGAAGGTTTCAATAACAATATCATTAATTAAATTTATTGGATTCCTTACAAGATCAATGCTTCGTATATCCTTAATTGGAACAATGCCTTTTTTTGATTTAATCACACCATTTTCTCCGGGTATAATGGATAGCAAGATTTTACCCGGGATTAGGCCTGGTAAATTCCAAAGTGTGATGTAGAGATAAAAAGGAGTGAAAATTATTCCTCCGCCAAGATAGAATAAAGAATATTTAGAGTCAAACTTCAATCCGTGAACAATTAGAAAGATACATGCTATTAAAAAACCTACAGTAGCAAGAGACACCAAAATATACATGATGTTTGAACTCTTTATTGTTATATGATCTTTGTCTTGAACCATCTATATATAATAATCCCCCTTTAGATTTGAGAAAAATAAAAGGAATCACTTCTTTTCCGCCCCTTGAGAAAGCCCTCTCTTATGAGAGGACTTGTTAAACAGATTCAATTTATCTTATTCAATTTTAGGTTCTTTTCTCTCGTATCTTGCCACATTACGAAGACGTTCAAGATCTACCTTTCGATCCCAAACCTTTTTTGCATTTTCAGTCATATATGGATAAATGTATTGATCTACAATCATTTCATAATCTAAGTCCCCAAGAAGATTATATGTTCTAATTTTTATCTTTTTATCATTGAATGTTTCAATAACAATGTCATTGATTAAATTTAAAGGGTTTCTTACTAAATTAATATCTCGAATACTACTTATAGGTACCGTATCTTTTTTAGCATTAACTGTTCCTTTTTCTCCCGGGAGTATTTTAAACAAAACCTTTCCTGGCATTAATCCAGGCAGACTCCAAATAGTCAAATAAAGATAGAAGGGAGTTAATACGATTCCTCCGCCAAGATAGAGGAAAGAATATTTAGAATTAAATTTCAGTCCATGTGTAATTAAGAAGATACATGCAAGTAAAAATCCTACTGTAGCTAAAAACATCCATACATACATGAACTTAGAACTTTTTATTAATACAGCTTCTCCTTTTTTCTCAATCATGGACAAGAGGAATTCCTCCTTGGACAGAATTGTTAAATAATAGGTTTCTAATAGATGTCTCGTCTGCCCTTTGAATATTTAAATCTAAGTTATCGTCTCTTGTAATCATCCAGAAGTCCAATTTTCCGGGAACAATAAAAATTAGGTCAATTAAATCGGGATTTTTTGCAGAGTCATATTTAAGACTAAGTAAGCTATCCATTCTTCCTTTTCTATTGGAAATATCTTTTAAAAACTCAAATGAGAATGAACCATTAACCCTATTTTCCCACTTTTGAGCAGTAGATTCAGACAACGAATCCGATTCACTCATATCACCTAGGAATTCTTCAAATTCTTCATTCTTCAAACTAAAAAGCACTTCATCCTGTAAAGGCAGCTTGCTAATATTGAAGAAACCTTTAATACTTGTTATTATATTTTCTGGTGTGGATTTGGTAATATAATGTACTTGATGGTCATGCAATAACTTATGAAGATAAACTTCCCCATTTCCAAAATGAAAAGATATGTTTTCTTCCCCTTCGAACTTTAAATCAAATCTAGAAGCTTTAACCGTCTTCTCCGCATTACTAAGAATATTAATATGAGCCTTATAGTTCTCTTTTAATCTATATTGATTATTAACCTCTACGGCCATATCTTTTGCCAGCAAAGAGCGAGCCGCAAATTCCAGCATTAACTTCAATTCGGAATCTTGAAGTGAAGGAAAATACGTCTCTTTCATAGATATTCCTTCTTCATATAATCCTTCACTATAAAATGCAAAAATTAGTTCCTCAATACTTAATTGAATGGTACTCATATTGCCTCCTTAAAAAAACGATAATTTTTTATCTAAAAACCCTTTTGCTCCATCTAAAAAAGATCCAGCTGTCTCCTTAGCCTTTGACAGCCCTTTTCCAATATCTTTAATTTTTCCTACCGGATCAGAAATTGTTTCTTTAATTTGTTTATTTACAATATCAATACCTTTATTTGCTGCTTCAACAGCTTTTCCAGCTTTCTCAAATCCACCTTTAAAAAACTCGACTCCATGGTGTAAAGGTTCCTTAATAAGGATAGCACCTTTTTCAGCAATTCCAGCAGTTAATTTAGCAGCCTTCTCTCCAATAATTCCACCAACGAATGAACCAGCAGCTGCACCCACAACTGTTCCAACCGGTCCAACTAAACTACCTAAAGCTCCACCTATTACTGCACCTGTAATTGCTCCTCCTGAGATAGCTACTGTATTATTAACAGCATTACCAATCGCTTTAGCATTTTCACGCTTCAAAACATCCGGGTTATTTCCGTACTTAGCATAGTTCTCTGAAATTTTAAGCCCCATTCCTCCGACTTCCATTGCACCGGTTAAAACAACTGTACTTAATGCATTTGTTTTAGCGAATTTGGCACCAGTACTAACAAAAGATTTGAACGTAGTTGGATTAAAAGTTTTATATTTAATTTCATCAAAAAAGGCTCTGGAGCTACCCGCAAACTTCGCAACATCATCCGGAAGGTATTTCGCAATTTTTCTATGAATTAAATCCGCAAGTGGTACCTCTCTATACTTACTTCTCAAATATAATGGACCCAGGAACGCTCTTGCCATCGTTCCCAACTTTTTAGATTCGTCAATTTTATCTGTTACCTTCTGAAGGGCCGCCATATGTTTATAGGTGAATACACCATCAGCATCCTTAATAAATTGAGTAAAGCCCAACCCGTAAAAAGCAAGCTGTTTTGTCATCAATGCTCCGAGAGCTGTTACGGCACCATATTGCTCATATAGCTTATACAACTTACCGACCAGATTATCTGCGTCAGCAAATTTATTCGCGACCATTCTCAGGTCAATCTCCATTTCACTGAGCTGCCCAACCAGCTGATTACCAGTACCCCAAGGATCCCCTACATGATAGAAGCAATGCCTGTATTCCGGCGGAGCGCTGTTAATTAAATCTGCAAGCTCCATATGGAGATTTCTGTATTCGTCTTCAATTCTGGACAAACGAGTAACCAAGTCATTTGCCAGGTCTTCCAGGCGATCAGGATTTACAGATATTTCATTTCCCATTTCAATACCTCTTTTCTTTTCGGATTAGTTCTTCTAATTAAATTAAATTAATTATTTGATACCCAACTATTAATACTTGAATTGGCAATATAAAAAGGTCTGCACATCCCGGCACCGCTTCGCCATCATATCTTTTATTCTTATCATAAGAACCTTTTTTCTTCTCTTCATTATTAGACATAAAAACCCATCCAATCTTTATATTCTTCAATTCAAATTAATTATTTTTCCTTAAGCCTGGCCAATCTCTCTAATTCTCTTTGTCTTTCAATTTCTTCTCTGACTCTGTCAACTTCATTCGCAGCGCTTTCCAGTTCTCGGCTGATGTTATAAAGGTTATCAGAGTGCCTTTGGAAGAGGACACCTGCTTCTTCCAATGCAGAATCAAATTTGTCCCGGGCTTTGCCTTTCCATTCATCTGCATGGTTTTGGACACTTTGCTTTAGTTTGAATTCCTCTGTCTTGATATCATCTGAAGCTGTCTGAAATACCCTTGCCAGGGCTCTTACATGTGATGAGTTCATTTTGACACCCCATTTTTAAAGTTATTCTATCCAATAATTTCTAAGTCTCGTCATCTGGCTATTCGGCGCAGACATTTTCATTTCTTTCATCCCTAATTCTTTATTCTATTTTTAGAAGCCAGTTTTTTTGAGGGGAGTTTGCTGAAGAATTTGGTTGCAGTATTTATGTACATGTCTCCAAACCGGAGACATGTACGGGAATTATTTAATTGTCAGCCTGCCTCGCCATCCTCGGTATGAGGAATCCCATAATCACACCTATGGCAATGACGAGCAGAATAATATAAAGAAAGATTAATTTGTTATCTTGTTCAGCGGGAGTTTGATCCTCCGCCTTCAAAAAGCTTTCCTGTTTAGAATCGGAAAAAAGCTGAAGCTGGTCTGCTTTTGCGGTGATGGTATTATTAGCGGTTTCACCGCCATCAAAAAGCTGCTCCTTCACTTCCTTTAAAGGATCCAGGTTCTTTTTTGTAAAAGTAAGATCCTTTTGTTCTTCGGGGATCTCTTTCTTATTTTCATAGAGCGATTTTTCATGCAAGTAATCGGTGTTCTCTTTGAATTCCTTTTTTTCATAGGTATTCGGAGTTAAGTTATTAAAGTCAGGGGTCGCCCCGGCGGATTGGCCAGCTATCAGCCAAAACGCCGGGATCAACGCCAGGACTTGAAGGTATTTATTAAGCTTCATAAGCCTGATCCTCATCCCTCTTTGTACGCAGGTCTTTTATCGACCGGACTGCAAATGGAATGATGGCAAGGAAGGCTATGATGCCAAGCAGTATGAGAATAGCCGGAACAAACAGTGATTGCGAATCATACTGGATGGACATATATACCTTGGACATTGGATCTTCATAGTTAATATTTGGTGCTGTAAGAGCCAGGAACGGACTAATGAAGAAGGCAATGAGACCAACACTCAAAATCCATCCTGCTAGATTGCCAATCTTGAACCCTGCCAGCACAATGGCTGAAGCTGCAGTCAGCAGCAATATGGTAAATATCGTCCACTCAATAGCCCGATCCTGTTCCATTGAGTAAATATTAAGGCCGAATATGCTGATTATCAGACCAACAATAAGATTCAGCAGCACAAACATGGAAGCATGGACAAGCATCGGCGCATTTTTGAAATAATGGCTGAAGTATCCGATCATTAAGCTGCTGAGCAGGACAATGGCCAATACAACAACAGGCGGCAGCTTGCTTTCCTCTTTCTTTGCAGCTGTTTCTCCGCTGATTTGAAGCGGATTGGATAATTGCTCGTATACCGGGCCATTCTTTTGGCCATTCACATAGGTATTACCAAGAAGATTGTAAATATCATCCCGGAACATCTGAGTCGTCTCTACGTTCGAGCCCCACTTGGAATTCAGTGTATCTGCATCCTGCTGGACACTCTGCACCTTTTGCTCAAGCTCGTTTGTATATGACACGATATTGCTCTGGTTTTCTCCGATGGAACCAACAAGATCATTAATCATCAGCATTCTTTGGCTGATTCCTTCCTGTTTAACCATGACGGAAGAACCGTCGATGCCATCGACAGGCATTGAAGTATTGGATGATGATAACAACTGAATATTATCCATGACAGCCATTGCACTTTCCTGCAGTGCAGATAAGTCTGATGTAATAGCAGTCTGCTGCTCTTCAATTTTCTGACTATACTCGTCAAAGAATGCAGTAAACTGATTATCCAAACCTGTAAGCTGTTCCTCTGAATTAGGGATGGAAGTATTCAATTGATCCCAAACCATTTGTTCATCCTCGCCCACTTTTACAATTGGGTTCAATTTTTCAATAAATGTTTGAAGTTTCTCAGGATTATAGTTAATGGAAGACTCTATCGTGCCTTCAAATCTTCCGAGAGCAGAATAATATTCCATCATTTTTGATGGGATTGCATAGATAATTGGCTGGTTAAACACTTCTGTTAACTTCGCTTTGCTGGAACTATCCAGATTCAATTCGAGAATTTTATTTTCTTTCTGATCGATTAAGCCGATTAAAGATGCAAAGTTACTTGAATTACTCAGCTGCTCAATCAAATTTTTGTTTTCTGCAACAAGCTTATTATAGTCTTCAACCAATTTCCCATTCTGAGCAGTTAAGGTTTCATTGGCAGCCCTTAGCTCATCCACCACTTTCTGCAGAGGATTTTCTGCTGAGTCATTCGCAGAAAGCTTTTGTTCCACATTAAGCAAACGCTGAGACAGCTTCGGCAGGCTTGCAGCAGCAGCGGCTGCTTGCTCCGGAGTTCCTTCAATGGTTTCTAGTGAAGACTTTATTGCGTTCATTTCACTGGCAATGGACTGTAATTCTGCCCGCTCAGCTTCAAGGCCGGGAACTGAAGGAATAGCTGTATCCGTATTTGTATTAGCAGCCTGTTTTTCTGTATAGCTTTTGTTTGAAGCTGCTGATGCTGTTCCTGGATTACCGGCAGAAGTGCCTTTTGACAACTCCTGCTTCAAGGAAGCTATGTTTGACTCAACCTGGCTAAGGGTCTCTCTCTCTTGGTTCATAAGATAATTGATTAATTCTTCTCTCTGCCGATCCACTTGTGCAGTACGGATATTCGAGAGGTTGCTGAACGTCTCACTGTTTTCCTTAAGCTGAGCTTCCACTGAATCAATAGTATTCGAGAGCTGCTCGCCGCCCTCATTCAGCGCGGTTAGCGATTCAGCGTACTGTGGATCATGTTTTCCAGTCAGTGCTTGGATATTTAGTACATTTTCATCCTGCAGTTTTTGGAGTGTCTCCTGCTGAACATCCTGATATTCCCGGTACTGCTCTACATATTGAACAAAACCAGCAAGATTTTCTTCAAATTGGGTAAGATTGCTTTCACCCTCTGAAGTAGTTTCCGCAGTAGTCTTCACTGTCGACTGAATGCTCTCCAGCATATTGCGCTGCTGTTCGATTTCCGCTGCCAGGTTCTTGGAACTGGGCTTATAGAAAGCGAGCATGGCATTCTGGAAGTCTATTTCTTTTTGTAAAATGGTATCGAACTGGGATTTCACATTTTCAAGGTCCTGGGATACATAGGTCCAATACAAGGTTGAAATCTTTCCATTAACACGGTTGGTGGCAGTCTGGATCTCACGCAGAACCTTTTCCCGGTTCAGTGAGTTCAGCTGGTTCTGTACCGTATATTCAAAGTTTGCTTTTTCAGGCTGCTGGCTTTCATAGGACATGATGTTCTTTGAAAAGTTTGAAGGAATATAAACGACTGCGTCATACTTGGTATTTCTCAAGCCATTCTCTGCAGCACTTCTGCCGATGACGGTCCACTCATACTGTGAGCCGTCCTGGAGAATCGATGTAATTTCCTCTCCAAAATCAAGTGACTTCTCTTCCTTGTCAGCGCCTGTATCTTCATTAACAACAGCTATGGTTCTTGTGGCATTCTCCCTGACTAGCAGAGGATTATCGCCAATGGAGCCAAAAAAGATGGCTGGCGCGGCGATAATCAGAAGCATCACCAAAACCATTTTCACGATGTATTTTGTTTTGGCTGTCATGCTAAGACCTTCCTTTCCGTGGCACATAAAGGAATTTGAATTTTTAATTCCTTTCCATTTATAACGTAATAACCATATCCCGGCTGGATCTCTGCCTCTTTCCGGTCGTATGGAAGGGTAAACAGCGTCTGCTCTGATTTTTTCATCAGAACGATCGCCTGGCGGATCTGTTTAATTTCTGCTGTTAAGGAATCGTATCCTTTTGTCAATTCATTATTGCTGCCTGTAACGATGACACTGAAGCCGAGATGGCTGCCGTTTTTCATCAGCCTTGCCATTCTTTCCTGCAGGCTGTTATCCAATGTCTGCGCAAAACGGGAGTATCCATCCACAGCCAGTACGATTGGCGAAAACTCTATATCAGTCTTGCCATGCTGGATTGCGTTAAGATAATCTTTTTCCCTGACGGATAATTGTTCTTCCACCTGTGCTGCCCAATCGCTGATCTGTTCCTTTGTCTCGATATAAACCGACTTTTCCTCACTGGCATAGGATGACAATCCTCTGTCAAAGGAATCGAAAATACCGACGGACTCTGCACCCTGAACAAGCATGTGATTGATCATGAGCTTAAGAACATTTGTCTTTCCTTTTTGGGCCTGCCCCAGGATGATGCAATGTTTCGTTTTATTGAAGTTCGCATAAACAGGTTTTACAGATTCCTCATCAAGGCCAACAGGCACAAGTCCCGGCTGAGTCACTCCTGTAGTGTAGCGGGTAAAGTTAATCGTATTAAGCTCTGCCGGAAGCATCGGCACCTCTTCAGGCTGCCTGCAGTCCTTGTATTTCTCTTTCAGCTCCAGGATGTCTTCCCGGATAGCTTCTATAATCTCAAAATCATCCTTGCCATCTGCCGGCAGGAATACCTGTGAGAAATACGCCTCTTCCATTTTAATTATGGCTCTTCCCGGAATAGGTTCAGGTGCGAACGGAACTCTTCCCAGTACGGAGTATGCCTCGCTGCTGTCCATCAAATAATGGACTACCTTCGTTTTGAGATTGTTCATAAGCGACTGTCTGATCGAATTGATGCGTGTCGCAGCAAAAATCATATAAATGCCTAGTGACTGTCCATCTCTGGCAATCTGATTGATTTGCGTTTCAAGCTCCTGCATCTCTTCTTTTACTAAATCAAAGTTATCAAATGTGATATATACAAGCGGCAGTTTTTCGCTGCTCATCGAATTGTACATCTTAATTCCGCTGACTTCCTGCTGCTGAAACAATAGCTTCCTGCGGGCAATTTCATCCTTGATCAGATTCATGAACTTTTCAATCTTGCGTTCTTCATCCATCAGGAAGAAGTCGGCCGTATGCGGCAGCTGTCTTAGCGGAAGAAGTGAGCCATTGCCAAAATCAAAAATATAATAATGAGCTTCTTCAGGAGTCCGCTTTTCGGCAATGCTAAGAAGCATTGTCATAATCGTATGGGATTTTCCATAACCGGAGGATCCAAATACCCCCACATTACCATCCTCTATGATCTGATAGCTCAATGGATACTGGCTCTGCTTCTCAGGCTCATCCACCATCCCTAAATGAATCTCATGATTCTCTTCAGCGCGGTGGAGCTTCCTGCTTAAACGCCCTTCAAGAGGCGGAAGCCACGGACTTCTAAGCTTTTTAATGCCCATCGAAGACTGTGTTGCTTCAATTTCCTCCACCACTGCTTCAATTTCTGTTTTTCCGCCTTTTTTCTTTCCTTGGCGGGAATTAACATCCGATAATGGCACAAGCCCCAGGTCGGTTACGATTGCAATTTCATCCTCTGTCTCGGAGGTGTCGTCCAAATAAGGCGCCCCGCTCCATGCAGATTGGAAGAGTTCATAGACTTCATTATTGCCGACTTGCAGGTAGCCGCGTCCGGTTACGGTAATAGCTGCTGCATCTCCGTTTTTGATGATCTCCCGGCTGTCATCTGTGTCCTGAACCTTTAAAGCTACCCGGAAACGGGCATTGCTCCAGATCTGTTCATCTATGACACCGCCTGGCTTTTGGGTTGCCAGAATTAAATGCACCCCCAGGCTTCGCCCAATTCGTGCAGCACTGACAAGCTCCCTGATGAATTCCGGCTCTTCGCTTTTCAGCTCTGCAAACTCATCGGAGATTAAAAACAAATGCGGAAGCGGTTCCTTTGCCATCTTGTTTTTATAAAGGTCTGTGTAATCATTGATGTGATTCACCTGGTATTGATCAAAAAGCCTCTGCCGTCTTTTCAATTCACTTTTGATTGAGGCAAGCGCTCTTGAACTGAAGTTTTTGCTCCCTTCGATATTCGTAATCGTTCCAAGAAGATGCGGCATGTTCTTAAACGGCTGGGCCATTCCTCCGCCTTTGTAGTCAATCAGCAGGAATGCGACTTCATGGGGATGGAAGTGAACAGCAAGTGAAAGAATATAGGTCTGCAGGAATTCACTCTTACCCGATCCGGTTGTCCCAGCGAGCAGTCCGTGCGGGCCGTGCGCCTTTTCATGAAGGTTCAAAAGCGAAAGATCTTCCTTTCCTTTTAATCCAATTGGTACTGCCAATGATCTGGAAGACTCTTTTGTTAGCCAATTCTGCTTGATTGGAAGTTTTCCCACTTCCTTTACTTTCATCATTTCCAGGAACGAAACGCTATTAGGAATGGAATTGGTCATTCCAACCTGATGATCAAGCGTTCTTAACAGACGGGAAAATTCCTCATTTCCCTTCTTCTGATGAGCATCAAGCCTAAATGGGATGCTCACGGCTCTTTTGTCCTGAATCAGAATGTCTCCTTCTTCCTGATTGACATACCTGACAAGTGTTTGAATATTATCATGCAGGCTTTCCTTTGAATCGGCAGCAAAAATAACGGAGATCCCCATATTGGAGTGGTCGCCCTCCAAATATTCCAGAATCACATGATCTGCAATCAGCTGCTGATTGGCAATGATAAACACCAGATGCGGAGAATACACCTGCTTTTCCTTATTTTCATCCAAATCCCTTTCCCGCAGGATTTCATAAATGGAAGATAACAGCTGATCCCTCGTTTGTTCGCTATATATCAGCCCTTTTGCATGTGCATGCGGCATCTGGAAATGCGGAAGCCATTTCAGCCATTCCCATTTCTTATATTCCTTTTCATTAAAAATAAATACAAACCGCACATCATGGTAGCTGTGGAAAAACGCCAGCTGTCCAATGATCTGGTGTATCTCATTCTTAACAACTGACTCTTTTCCGATCAGCCCGATTGGCCCCTTTGCAAGGTCAGCCACCACAGGCACATTTCTAACTTCTTTATAAACTTTTTCCATCTGCTGTGACTGTTCAAGCAGGTCATCAATTTCACGATTGGCCATATCCCCTGAGCTGACCTTAACTTCATAGCTCGCAGGCACATTGCCTGTTCCAAGCCTGAACTGCAGAAAATCAAAACTCTCAAGGGGCCTCTCCCAAATTCGGTCGGATATATGGCCCGTGAAATATTTCATTTTCTCAAAAGAAGGAAAGTGGAATTCCAGAACATGCTTCTGCTTGTCAGACAGTGCCTGCAGCTCTTTCCGCTTCTCTTCCAGGTAGGCAGTATACACGCGATGTCTGCGCTCTTTCCGCTTCTTTTGATTGCTCTTATCCTTAAAGTATTGAACGGTAGATGTGACTAACGTGGTCATGAACATGACCATTGAAATGATAATAAATATTCCTCTTGGCTGAATCAACGCCACTATGCCCATCACAATCAGCATAATCAGCGGCGGCATAATGATCATCCATAACCCCCGATTGGAATCATCAGGCTTCTGTGACGGAAAGGATAGAGAAACCTTTTCATCCGGCATCTCATAAATCATTCTTGGCGTTCTGCGATAGAGCGGATATTTCTTTGCCATCTCTGATTGCGGTCTGATGGTAATCGGAAGCTTAGATTCATAGCTTTCAATGCTGTCAACCTGGAAGAGGTCCTCTTCCAGTATTCGAATAGACATAAATGGGAAGAATAGCACATCTCCGATTTCAAGGGAAATTCTCTCTTCGGCTCTTTTTCCGTTTACATAAAGCTGTCCTGACTGTGGTTCTGCCCGCCAGCCGTTATCTGTCTTAATGAGTTCGAAGGAATGGCCGGCATCTATTAAAATGCCGTTCTTTTTATAAATCGCTGCATCTGGATTCTCAGAGGAAAATTTTATTTCCTTTTGAAAGCCAGAAAAGTAGGTCTGGCTATTCATATTTTCAGAGGTTACGATTATCGTCAGGGTCTTCCCATCATCATTTAGCTGGAAGGGTTCCCCGTCATTTAGCTTTCCGAGAACTGACTCATTTTGCCTTACTTCATAGATGCTGTCGTGCCTTTCTATTGACACAGTCCCTTTTGTGAAAGGGAAATCCCTTATTGTCACCAGCTGTTCCAGCTTTGGGCCGATGGTGATCTTGCCGCTTTTCTCAAATGGCATAGACAGCTGCTGGCAGTAATCGCTGTAAAACAACCATAACTGTTCCATCTCTCCACCTCCTGCCTATCTTAATTTGGTTTTGTCTTTGCTGCCTCTTCCTTCTTTTCGGCTGGCTTTTCAGCAGAAGTTTCAGCTGCCTTTGAATCTGCAGGCTTTTGCTCTTCTGCAGCCTTTTGTTCAGACTCCTCTTTTACAGCCTGTTCATTGGCCTTGTTGTTCTCCTGCTCTTCCTGCAGCCTTTGTTCCTCTTCTTCCTGAGCTTTCTGAACCTCTATATATTCATCAATTTCAGCTTGGATTTCGTCAATTTTCTGCTGTTTTTCATCGGATTCAAGGCTATCATCTGCTTTGACAACTTCACGGTATTTTAGCAATGCAAATAGGATTAAGTCTCTATCTTCAAGATCCCGGGAGATATCGAGAGCTTCCTTGGCATCTCCCCTTCCAATATGAATCCAATAATGATAGTAAAGAGGATCCGTCTGCAGGGTGATGGTATTCTGAACATTCTCTTTCTGGTCTTCTGTCAATGCTTCATTTATTATGTAAGACTGGGCAAGTTCGTATTGCACCACTCGCGGCATCTGATCAATATCATAATTGGATAACTCAGAAACAACTTCACTATATTGGCTTTTCAAGAAGTGTTCCTGGCTATTAATAAATGCTGCCTGTTTAGGCTGTGTAAAGATCAGGGAATATAGACTGAAAGCAAGGAAAGGCAATAAAGCAATCAGCAGTCCCCAAGCAGAATACCGTGTGGCTTTCCATTTTTTCTGCGGAACCTTAACGTATTCCTTATCTTTCTTTTCAAGCATTTCAATATTTGTCCGGATGACTTCTGACAATTCATTATCATCCTTGGCTTTGATCACACTCGCCGCTGCAGGCGACAGTTCAATGGTTTCATAGAGTCTAAGATAGTCGCGGAAGGAATGCTTTCCATCTACAGCAGCTGCAATGGTTGCTTTCAATTCCATCCAGAGTTTTTCCTGATTGGCTTCATAAGGCGGAAGGCTTTCTTTTACACCATAATGAAGCAAATGCGGCGACAGGCTTTCATCAGCCACTATATTTTCCGGACAAACAATAGGATGCAGCCTGGAATACGGATGACTTTTCACAAGCTTGAGGAGTTGTGAAGAGAAGATCCATCTGCTTCTTTGGTCTTTCTTTTTTAATTTGGAAAAGGTTAAATAATTTGAGGGAATTTGCAGGACGAGGCGCAGTTCATCCTCTGTTAAATGGACATCCCTTTTTATAGCTGAATCCATTGCTTTGAGCAATTCCAATTCCGCAGCAGCATCAGCTTTTATTTTCTCTCTTTGAAAAAGAATGGTAAGGGATTGATGATCTGTTTCGACAACCGCTTCAAGCTGCTCTTCAAGGTAGGTTTGACTCTTTTCTGACATTTTTTAATGCTCCTTTATAAAATTTCGAAACGGTCCCCAGTGGTAATCCCCTTTTCTGCCAGCTTATCGTTTCCTGACAGAATCATTTGCTTGTTAGAAATTCTGACCCAATAGCCTTCCCGGGGCGGCTGAGGAATCGACTTAGCTTGCCAAACAATATCTACTACTTTTTTAACAGAGTGATAGTTAGATAGACGGAGATCAAAAGGTTCAACTTCATAATTTTTCAGATCGATTGTTAATTCTATGTACATTTTCAACACCCCATAAAAAAAGAGCGCTTTTCATCTGATGAATGTAGCGCTCCTTCTCCACTTATTGATTCAGATGAAATTAACCGCGGATTTGTCCAGCAATCTGGTTATCAGCATCTTCAAGAGCTCTTGCAGTATTATTAAGCTGAACAGAGATATCCTCTAATAATTGCTGCATTTGAACAAATGAAGGTCTTAAAGATTGGTATTGTTCAGCAAAAGCTCTGCTTGCTTCCCCTTCCCATGCACCTTCCAGTTCACGAATCATATTATCCAAACGGACAATCTGATCCCCAACCTGGCTGCTTTCTCCATTATAACGGTTAGACATGCCTACTAATTCTGCTGGTGTAACGCGAATAACTCCTGACATTCAAATCTCTCCTTTTCAATAGGTTACTATTATTGTAAAAATACACAATTAAAAGGTCAATTACTTACTTGCAAAAAATAACAAAACAGTTATTTATACCCACTAATACCCAATTTTGTGATATTCAAACCAAAATTGGTATTTTTTTCATAGATTTTTTCTATTTTTTTGTTATTCACTCATTTTTAAATTCAAAATTTCTACCTTTTTATTACTATCATGGCAGTCAAGACTCGTCAAATCGCTTTTGCAGCCGTGTCGAATTATGTCTGTGGTTTTATTCCTATTAATCTATAAACCCCCAATTGTATTGTATAGGTAAAATTACCCTGTTGTTTATATTTAAATTAAACTTTGTTGAGCCCTTTTTTTTTCTAAAATCATCCTTCTGGATTGCGTAGTTCTTTTGGATCATTTTCAAGAAAAAATTCCCGGTTTCTTTTAAGCAAAAAAAAGATACAGCTGAATCGCTGTATCTCTTAACTAGCTATTTACTCCCCAACCACCTTAGCATCTTTCAGCATGTCCTCTGTCAACGTAACTCCCTGTTCCTCAGCTGCTTTTTTGTTAATCACCAGCTCAAGACTTTCCGGGTAGCCAACAGGAATCTCTCCAGGATTTTTGCCTTCAAGGATATCAACAGCCATTTGGCCAGTAGAGTATCCAAGATCATGATACTCAAAACCATAGGAAGCAAATCCGCCCCGTTTAACCGAATCGCTTTCTCCAACAAATGCTGGAATGTCTTTTTCATTCGCTACGTTCAGCACAGATTCAAGGGCAGATACAACTGTATTATCCTTAGGAATATAAAACACATCAGCACGGCCCACTAAGGATTCTGCAGCCTGCTTTACCTCTGAGCTTGTTGAAATAGTGGTTTCAACCGCTTCAAGGCCTGCCGCCTCGATGGCTTCTTTCGCATGCTTTACATTAACAACTGAGTTTGGTTCCCCGTCATTGTAGATGATTCCGACCTTTTTGGCATCCGGAACAAATGTTTTAATGGAGTCAATTGTATTTTTGATGGCATCCGGATGTGTATCAGATGTACCCGTTGCATTCCCGCCTGGCTTTTCCATGCTTTCCACAAGCTCAGCTCCCACAGGATCGGTGATGGCTGTAAAAAGGATCGGAATATCCTTCGTGGATTGCACAACGGATTGTGCACTCGCAGTAGCAATCGCGAGGATCAAATCATTCTTGTCCGCAACCAGGTTCTGGGCGATGGACATATTATTGTTCATATCCCCCTGGGCGTTCTGGAAGTCGATTTTTAGATTTTTTCCTTCTTCATAGCCTGCATCTTTCAGTGCGGCAATAAATCCCTCTCTCGCAGAATCCAATGATGGATGCTCAACTATTTGCGTGATACCGATTTTTACGGTTTTCTTTTCTGACCCTTCCCCGCTGGTTTCCTCATTTCCTGAGCCACAGGCAGCCAGCATTAATAAAGCGCTGCTTGCTAGGACGGCTAACATCTTCTTCATCACAAATTCCCCCCGACAATTATGTAGTTATTAAAATTTTTATAATATTTTGATATTAACACGTTTAATAAGTACGTAACAATAGCTAATCCCACTTTTGTTAGATAAATTGACAATAGCAGTTTTAGAGGGCTCTATTTGCGAAAGACTATAATAAAAAATAGGGAGGGATAGGAGTGGAATTCGATTGGATCTGGAACTCAATCCTTGTCGTTATCGGGGGCACGCTGTTATTAAGAATCGCAGGCCGAAAGTCTATTTCACAGATGACGTTAGCTCAGGTAGTAATCATGATTGGCATTGGTTCATTATTAATTGAACCGGTTTCAGGGGAAAGCATTTGGACTACTCTTGCTGTAGGACTCATCCTTGTCCTTACCTTAATTATCATGGAATATGCACAAATGAAATCAGACAAATTCGAGAGGTTTATCACTGGGCAATCCAAAATTATTATAGAAGATGGAAAATTAAATGAACAGAATCTGAGAAAACTCCGGTTTACAGTCGACCAGCTTGAAATGAAGCTGCGTCAGCATAATGTTGCAGTTATCAGCGATGTAAGGTGGGCAACCCTGGAGCCAAACGGACAAGTGGGCTATGAATTAAAAGAAGAAGCCCAGCCTGTAACGAAAAAGGAATTCCTTCAGCTGCAGGCTGATGTCCAGCAGCTGATTCATTTACTCGAACCTGCTTTTGCCAAGGGCTTCTCTGTCCATATGGTTCCCGAAAACGAAGAAGATATTTTTACAGAAGTGGCAGAAGAAACGACTGATAGTGTACCAGATCATCTGCAGTAAGAATGAGCTGATTCCCATTGGGAATCAGCTTCTATTGACTCTATTAACGAATTGGCACTCTGTTAGGAATTTCATTATATTCATCCGGATTCAAATCATACACACTGCCATCTGCCACCCCATTGATAATCCCCATGACACCTGTTTCTACTGTCTTAACCAGCTGACCTTTCATCTTTTGTCCATAGTTATGCGTCTGCCCTTTTACCTCAAATAGGACAACCCCGCTTCCATTCAAGGCAAAGGAGCCCAGGGCAGTACCCGGCAAGTCTAAGTCCTGGTCATATAAAGAAATATTGGTAAACACTGAATTTCCTTTTTCCTGAAGTGCATCATAAAGAGCAACGTTTAACTGGCGTGAGAAATCAAAGCGATAATTCTCCGCATATTGGCTATATTTTGCACCCTCCGCGGAATTTGGATCCGGAACAAAGTCTGCTGAAATGGACATTGTTACATCTTCACCTGTTCCTTCAATCTTATAGAAATTTTGGTGATGAAGATCTAAAAAGACTTCAACATTACCAAATTCCTCTTGAAGACTCTTATAAACATCCCGGACTGTTTGTGATTCAGGCGTAATATACCAGCCTGGAGTGCTTGAATTTCCAGGGAAGTCCTCCGCCTTCGGAATATAGTTCAAGTCAGGGTTAAAGTCACGGTTTACATCGAATCCTGGTGCTGCAGAATAGTCATCCCCCTGAAGGCTGCGTGTGTAATAATTCCAGGTGGGCTGTGCATTATGTAATTGAGGAAATTGTTCCTGAACCTCTTCCCAGGTCATTACATTGCCGCGCCTGTCCAATTCGGAACCATCGGCATTCATCATCGGGATTGCGACAATCGTTAATTCTTCTCTAATCCTTTTCGCATCTGCTGATTGACTTGATCCTAAATATTGAAGAATATTCAGCAAGGCGACAGTACCGGTCTTTTCATTGCCATGAATTTCGCTCTGTACTAGTACCACCTTATCTCCATGGCCCACTCGTGCTGTAAAGATATCTCTCCCCTCATTCGTTTTTCCCGCAGATTCAACCTGAACCAGGCCGTTCGATGATTTTTCAATTTGGCTTAACTTTTTCTTTAATTCTTCATAATCTACAAAACCATTAATTGATACATTTTCTTCTGTCACAGGCTTTGCGCCTTCAGCAAAGCTTACTTGAGGTACAAGAATCGAAGCTGCCAGTGCTGCTGAACTAAGTACTTTCCATAATGACTTTTTCTTCATGTTTAAGCCTCCCCTGATCTATTAATTCGATATCCGAATTATTTCTATCATGCCTTTTCAGCAGGAGGATGTAAATCTGCTAAAAGAATTAATATTCCGAATAATAAATATCCTACATTTTCCTTATTTGATAAGACTTTCATCATACTAAAAAGGACTGCAAAATAATCACAGTCCTTTTCGAATCAGTCAATTAATCCTTCTTCTTTCAGGAAATCAACCGCCACATCTTCATATTGCTCTTTATCAATATCTACTCTTGCATTGAGTTCCTGCATTTTTTCATTATCAATTTTTCCCGCAAGCATCTTCAATGCTTCTTCAATTTCAGGATGTTCTTTCAGCGTATCAGCCCTGATAACTGGGGTTGCATAATAAGGCGGGAAGAATCCTTTATCATCCTCGAGTACCTGCAGGTTGAATGCCGGTATGCGGCCATCAGTGGAAAAAGCATCAATGACATCCACTTCTCCATTTTTGATGGCACTGTACATAATGCCAGAGTCCATGGCCTGTGTTTCGCCAAATTCAAACCCGTAAGTATTGACAAGACCCGGATATCCATCGGGGCGCTCAAGAAATTCCGGCTCTGAACCAAGAGACAGCTCAGATGATTTCTTGCCTAAATCTGAGATTGTTTTAACACCCCAGTTTTCAGCATCTTCTTTACGAATGGTCAGAGTATACGTGTTATTAAACCCAAATGGTTCAAGCCAGACCAAATCATAATCATCCTTAAAGCGCTCTTTTACAATGTCATACACCTTGTCAGGATCGCTGATCATTTCTTCTTTTAGAATGCTCAGCAAGGCCGTTCCCGTATATTCCATATACAAATCATAATTTCCGTTATTAACTCCTTCAAATGCAGGTGCAGTACCGCCTAGGAAGGACTCATATTTCACATTAAGATCAGTATGCTCCTCAATCAGATGGCCCATGATGTAAACCATGATTTCCTGCTCTGTGAAGTTTTTGCCGGTAATAGTAATCGTATCTTTGCCGCCAGACTTCTCACCCAGCTGGGCAGCAAAAGCAGAAAGAGGGAGAATTAGAATTAATGCGGTCACCACCCACTTTCTCCAGCGGCTCACAGTTTGATTTGTTTTCTGCCCTTGTTTAAGCCCTTGCGGAGTCACGTCAGTCTCCAGCAGCTTCAATAAATAATCAAAAATAATCGCCAGCAGCGCAGATGGGATCGCCCCTGCGAGGATCAGGCCCGTATTATAGGTCTGCAGCCCGCGGAAGATTAGATCTCCCAGACCGCCAGCCCCAATGAGGCCCGCAATCGTAGCAACACCGATAATTAATACAGTCGCCGTACGAATTCCGCCCATGATGACACTGAGGGACAGTGGGAGCTCCACCATCCAAAGGACCTGGCGATTCGTCATTCCCATTCCAACCCCTGCATTGATGGCAGACTTTTCAACACCAGTAATACCTAAATATGTATTTCGAAGAATGGGCAATAAGCCATAAACGGTTAAAGCAATAATGGCAGGAACTTGTCCTGTTCCGATGAATGGCACGAGAAATACAAGTAGTGCGAGACTTGGAATCGTCTGAAAAACTCCTGCAATCCCAATAATTGAATCCGCAATTTTTCGATGCCTCGTTAAATAAATGCCCAAAGGAACAGATATTAAAATGGCAATGGCAATCGAAATAAGCGAAAGATACATATGCTCTAAGATTAAGTTCCATATTGTTGGCCATCGGTTTACAAAAACGTCAGCCGTGCTGCTGATTAAGTTAAGAATCATCAACACCCCCTATCCTGATTACTCGATGATTTCGTCAGCCATATATTCTACTAGACTTGATCGGGTCACAATACCCAAAAGCTTTTTGTGTTCATCCATGACCGGAACAAAGCCATATACAGATTCGTTCACCAGCTGAAAGGCTTTTTCCGCAGGATCATTTTGCTGAAGTGTCACAACGTTTGAATCCATAATGTCTTTAAGCATCAATTCTTCGTCCTTGTAATTTTTCTGGACATCCCAGACAGTTGCGATTCCCTGAAAAACATATTGATTATCCACAACCACAAGACTGTTAACCCGTTTGCTTCGCATCATCTTCAGGGATTCAGCCAGCCTGCGGTTCCCGCCGGCTGTTACAGCCGGAACCATTAATTTGGTTAGCTTAGGTAATGAGATATTATCATTTTCCTGCAGCCGGTCTTCTCCAATAAAACTCCGGACGAATTCGTTGGCCGGCCTGCGGATGATGTTTTCAGGCGTATCCAGCTGCACGACTTCTCCGTCCTTCATGATACAGATGCGGTCAGCGATTTTAAGCGCCTCATCCATGTCATGGGTTACAAATACAATCGTTTTTTGGATGTCCCGCTGAAGACGGACTAATTCATCCTGAAGCTGCTCCCGGCTGATTGGATCCAGCGCACTGAACGGTTCATCCATTAAAATGATCTTCGGCTCTGCTGCCAGTGCCCTGATAACACCGATCCTCTGCTGCTGCCCGCCGCTCAGCTCTGAAGGATAGCGGTTACCAAAGACCTCCGGATCCAGCCCTACCATATGCATCAGCTCATCCACTTTATCTATGTATTCTTCCTTCTTCCATTTCATCAGCCTTGGAACAAGAGAAACATTTTCTTTTATCGTCATATGCGGCAGCAGCCCTATTTGCTGGATCACATAACCGATCGTCCGGCGGAGCTTGACTGGATCTTCTTTTGAAATATCTTTTCCTTCAATAGTGATTGTGCCTTTTGTCGGCTCAATAAGACGGTTGATCATCCTCATTGTTGTGGTTTTTCCAGATCCGCTGGGTCCAATCAGAACCAGCAGTTCTCCTTCTTCCACTTTAAAGGTAATATCCTTAAGAGCATGAAACCCATCCTGAAAGATTTTGTTAACTTCTTTAAACTCAATCAACTTTTCAGCACCTCCTATACAGCATATAATATATAAATTATGGAACACCCTGTCCGCAGACACGTTTTTCAGGATAACATAGGCTGCTTAAGCATGCAAAAATCGATAAATTAGTTATCCCACTATAATTCCATAATATTCATATTTAACCTTAATCTTCTTTCTTCAAACCAAAAAGGTTCTTCACCTTTAAAGAAAAACTCTTTATTAATTACTATCTTTAATTAATGTGGAGATTTATGCTGCCTTAAGCCTTTTTCTCTGCAATATGACTCTGGTGCTTTCAGGCATGAAAAAAGGGAAGCATTTCTTAAAGAGCTCCCCCTGATAGCTATTAATAAGGATATCCAAATCCCGGTCCACAGCAAGGCCGCGGGTAATAATAAGGCGGCGGCGGTGGAGGATACCAATAATATGGACGCGGGTAGAATAAGGCGGTGCCCAATAGACCTCCTGCTAACCCGCCTAAAAAGGGCAGACCAAAGAATCCAAAAAAACGCTGATCCTGCGGCTGGTAAGGACCTCTGTAAGGGTACATCCGTTCATACCTCCATTTCCTCTATATATATGCCTATATTATTGTATATGCGTGGAAACGGGTTTGGCTTGGGCAAATTCACTACATTTGGCGGGGGAAAGTTAGGGGCATATTAAAAGAAAAACCTTCAAAGGCATTTAGCCAATCAAGGTGTCCGTTTTATTATGTTTTTTAATCAACTAGTAACTCCAAGTAATATTTATCATTTTCTTCAATTTTTCTTAAAAATTCTTCAAGAGAAGTCGCAATTTGAATATCATAATAGTAAACCGGACTGCTTTTCTTTTCATTGAATTCAATTGACATTAAAGCTGATTCACTACCTTCAAAAAATATTAGTTTGTTATTTTCAAATTCATCATAGATTTCTATGTCAGGATAAAACTCAAAATCGTTAACTCTTAATCGAAAATCTCTTACGGAATAAGGATCCATAATACGATTTATATTAAACTCTGAACCTTTAATAAACCCGTAGCCAACCTCTATGTAAAAATTAACTAACTCCTTAGGAAATTTTAAATCGAGTTCCTTCTCAACATCTTTTATTTCATTTTCAGTTACTCGATAAAAACTATTTTCTTGATTTGCTTTCATAGATTCGTAGCCCATTATTTTTTACCTACTTTAAATAGCGAATTTGCTGGTGAACCTGTTCCATGAATACCAGCTTGATGCTCATTTGGGAATTTTGCAGGATGCATATTCCACCATTCATGTTCTCCTCCAAATGTATTCTCAATTATATGATGAGCATCATACTTATCTCCTTTTTTCCTAATTATTTTACCTGTTTTTTCTGAAATAACATTTTCATTATACACAGGCCACTTTTGCCCTGTATTTTCTTCCCGCTCTTTGATTACTTTATTTTTTACTTTATCAAATTCTGCCCTATGCTTAGCTGTTTCTATTGGTGACATTTTTTTTATTCTTTATTTCTTAAGGCTTCCTTCAACTTCTCTATTTGGTTTTTAGGTAACTCTCTGCCTGTTTGTCCCTCTATATCTCTAATATATTTTTTTATTGTATCAGAATCTATCTTATTACCCGTACCCTTACCAGCCTTCCTCCCCGGCAAGACCACATGGCCCTTTTCCTCTTTCAATATCCTTACAAGCGCATCAAAGTCGGCCCTATTGATGCTTTTCCGTATGATCTTGGTTCCTTGCTTTCGGACAACAGCCGCGAGCGACAGGTATTCGAGTATTTCAAGCGGGGTTCCGTCAGCTATGGAGTCCAATTCCCGTACTCCTCCCATGTAGAGTGCATTTCACAGTTAGTTTTAAAAAATGATTGAGGGGGATTATAACCCCTCAACCTGTGCAAATTTGTAGTAAATCTTAACGTCTTTATT